>JAJXXN010000296.1 GCA_021781075.1 Acidobacteriota bacterium
GATGAATGGCGGAAAGAATTGCCGTCGCCACCGTCAAATCAATGCCATGCAGCTTGGTGAGCGCATCAATGGCAGTGTGCAGCGGTGTCTTCGGGTCGGCCACAACCTCGAGCACTTCACGCACCTTCTGCTGGCTGTTCCCCAGCAGATAGTGCACTACACGCTCCGATTTCCACCGGACAATGGTTTCCAGGTTGGCCAGTGTGTATTCACCGCCGTGGATCGCCGCACCCGCCTCGAACGCCTCCCGCTCCAACTGCCGCTCCCGCTCGAAGGCCTGCTCCCAATAGCCATCCGCCAGTTTGGACAACTCATCTTCCCTCACCTGCAATTCAAACAGTGCCATGGTGAATCCTTTCTCCCAAAAAAACAAACTCAAAATAGGCCTCCCGCAGAACAGTTGTCAACTGCCGTGCAGGAGAAATCCGAAAGTGCCGTGCCTCTGCCATCAACCGCCCGCTAACAACCTTTCCATACCGGCTTGCGCTTATCAAGAAAGGCCGTGGTTCCTTCCGCCTTGTCGGCGGTATCAAAGAGCCGGCCAAAACCCTCCGCCTCCAATGCCATGGCAGAGTCGAGCCTGACCTCAAGCCCCTCATCCACCAATTTTAAAGTTTCCGCTATGGCCAGTGGCGCGTTGGCGGCAATTTCCATCGCCAGGGCTTCAGCCCGGTTCATCAACTGTGCCGCATCCACAACCTCATCCACAAGACCGATGCGCAGCGCATCCTCCGCGCCGATGGAGGCGCCCGTAAGCAGAAGTTTCAGTGCCGCCCCACGCCCCACAAGCCTTGGCATGCGCTGGCTGCCACCGTAACCCGGCACCAGGCCCAGCTTGACCTCCGGCTGCCCCAGTTTGGCCTCGCGCGCCGCAATGCGGAAGGTGCAGGCCATAGCCAGCTCGCAACCGCCGCCCAGGGCAAAACCGTTGATGCAGGCAATCACCGGCTTGCCAAGGTCTTCAATCCTGCGGAAGACCGATTGGCCACGCTCGGCCACGGCCTGCGCCTCGGAGGAATTCAGGGGTGCCAGCTCGCGTATATCCGCCCCGGCCACAAATGCCTTGTCGCCAGCACCGGTCAGCAAAACCACCCGCACCGCCGCATTTTCGCGGAGTTCATTCAATACCGCGTCCAGCTCATGAAATGTTTCCGCGTTGAGCGCGTTCATCACCTTGGGCCGGTTGATGGTGAGCACCGCCAGCGGCGGCCTTACTTCGAGTTGTAAATTTGTCATATCCATGCGGGCAACAGACTAGCAGATTCGGCCGACATTGGCCTGTGAGTTTGGTCAAATTTTGGCAACCAGTGTTTTGGCCACCGCATCCAGCACCCCATTCAAAAAATTGATTGATTCACCCGCCGAGTAGCGGCGCCCTATCTCCAGCGCCTCATTGATCACAATGGGAAATGGCGTTGACTTGAAGCCCAGCATCTCGCCAATCGCCATGCGCAGCAAATTACGGTCAACGGCCGGCATGCGCTCCAACCGCCAGTTCTGCGAGTGCTTCTCAATCAGCCGGTCAATCTCCTCGCTGCGCTCGCAGGCCGCCCGGAATAAATCCTCGGCGAATCCGCGCACCTCCGGCTCCACATCGCTCGCTGCCCGCCAAAAAGTGGCGCCAACCTGGTCGGCACTCTGCTTGCCCATCTCCATCTGGAAGAGCATCTGCATTGCGAGCTCGCGTGATTTTCGGCGTGTTCGGCTGGTCATTGGGGGCCGCCTTGCGCAAGCTTGCGCTTCAAACTCACCATCTCAATGGCGGCAATCGCAGCTTCAAAGCCCTTGTTCCCGGCCTTGATGCCGGCACGGTTCAGTGCCTGCTCCAGCGTCTCGCAGGTCAACACCCCGAACGAGTGCGGAATGCCGCTCTCCTGCTGCAACTGGCCTATGCCGCGCGCCACCTCGGTGTAGATGGCCTCGTAATGCGCTGTCTCGCCGCGAATCAGGCAGCCGAGTGGAATCACTGCATCCACAGCCCCTGCGCCTTTGATTTCAGTCAGAACCCGCGCCGCCATGGGAATCTCCCATGCCCCGGGTACACGCGTGATCAGGAAGTCCTCACGCCGCGCCCCGGACCTCAGCAGCGCATCCATGGCTCCCTCCAGCAGGCGCTCGGTGATCACTGCATTCCACCGCGCTACAACAAGGCCAAACCGCATCCCTGCCGCGCTCAAATCCCCATCCACCGCAACCGGCTTGCCGCGCAATGGTTCACTCCACGCCCAGAATGTCATCCGGTGGCCGGCAACCGGCTCCACTGAAAACAGACGCGACTTCCAGCTGCTTTCTGCAATATCACCCAGGCTTCCACCGGTGGAGTTGGCCTTCATCCAAACCGAAGCGGCCTGATGCGCGGCGTCAAGATTCGTGACTTCAAACAGCAACCCGGCAACCTGTGGTGCCTGGCCCGTGAAATACTCCACATTCCCGAGCGGCGCAAGCAAGGATGTGCCGGCGCTCTCCGCCTCATTCCATCCCCTGCCCGCCTCAAAACCAAGCGCGAGTAAAAAACTGCGCAGCTTGTCAAAATTATCGGGTGTGCCTGCCGCACGGAGGAATGTCACCGCCTTGATCATTCTTCTATTTTATCCCGAGCACTTCAAGCGCCCCGCAGTGCCTGTGCAACCGTGGCCTGGCGGCAAATGAAAAGGCCGCCCGCGGCAGGCGGCCTTTCCTGTTGCTCGCAAACGTACTACGTGGTGGCCCTCGGCTTCACAACAATGACCGTGGCCGGCACCGGGTTGTCGTTCGGGTCCAGCAACCCGGGGTAGATGCTTTGCTGGTCCTGCGGCATGGTGCCATTGATGACGTTTTCCACGTTAATGTAGTGGACGCGGTTGTCGCCGGCGGTTGAGACGAAGAAGAGCGTGTTGTCGGGGCTGAAGGCTCCGGCAATCGGCGCCGTGATGTTTGTCGCCCCGGTCAGTGCGACCGCACCGGTTGTACCCAAATTCCCAGGCCCTGCCGGTGAAGTCAGATAGTAGGGCAGCGTGGCGCCGGTGGTGGCGCCGGTGGCCGGGGGATTGTAGGTGATGAAAATCAGGTTCTCGTTCGTCGTGGTTGACGGCGTCTTCGATGACAGCACCTGGTTAATCGACGCGGCGTTTGAGGTGAACGTCAACTGCGTTTGATTCAGCGTGTGTGTCAGTGTCAATGCCGGCATGACGGTCGGCGCCGGAAGGTTATTGGCATAGCTGTTGGCCAACTCCCCTATGTAGGGGCACGCATCCGGATAATAGGCCGTGCCCGTGCCGGGAACCGACGCGTTGTCGCCGAGCACGTTGACCCCGATATCAGAGAGTTCTGCCGTCGTGGGGCTGCTCGTGTTGGCGCCGACAATGTGCTGGCCATCGGAAGTGGCGGCCAGCGCCTCGGTGGCAACCGGGTTGTTCGATGCGTCATAAACCGCATCGCCCAGCGGGTAATAAACCGAGCCGCTGTAGTTGCCCGCCGTGCCAGCCACGCACCAGGTGTGCGCGGTTGTCAGCGGACCGGCCAGGTACGCACCGACCCCGGGCACGGTCACTGCAATGTTCTGAGCGCCGCCGGAGGCATTGAGCGGTGTGGCATTCCACCCGTAGGCGAAGGTGTAGGTATAAAGCGTATCGGTGTGGTTGGGGCCGGCTGAGGCCTCATCCACCACATAAAGCGTGCGTGAATCCGGTGAGAAGGTCGCCGCCACGCCCATGCCGCCGAAGCTCATTACGGAGCCGCCGTTGGGGCGATAAAGATAAAAGACCTGCCGCTGCTGGTCGACGATGAGAAGTTGCGTGTTGTCCGGCGAGACCGCCAGCACCACGCCCGGCACCGAAACATTTTCCTGATACAGCGTGTTGGTCGATGCGATATAAATCATCAATTCATTCAGCGAGCCAAAGTAGAGGTTGGTGCCATTGGCATCCATCACCATCGAGTTCGGCATATAGGGCAAGCGCACCGCCTGTCCGACGGTTCCGGTCAGCAATTCCACCGGCACAAAATACTGGGACTGGTTGGGGCTGCCAAACCACGCATAGGTGCTCGCCGTTCCAGGCACGGTGATGTTGACCGCGTTGCTGGCGATGGAAAGCCCTGTGCCCTGCACGCCAACTTCGTTAATTGGCGCCGGGTTGCAGTTGGAAGGCTGGCAAACCGCATAGATTGCCGCCGAACCGGGGAAGTTGGCCGTCACCGCTCCCGTGTTGCCGGCGGTTACATTCACCGGGTTGGTGGACTGATAATTCAGCGCCATGTTGAGAATCGGATTGCCAAAGATGTCCACAGCCGTCGATGTCAGGTTCTGCTGCACGCCCTGCGTGATAATGCCCGAGGTTTGGCCGTTGTACAGCAATTGAATCTCGCGCGGGGGGCAGGTGGAAACAAACCCGGCCGCGGCGCCGCTGCCCGAGTTTGAAGCCGTAACCGCCGCCGTGCCCGGCTGCACCGCCGTCAACACGCCATACTGGTCAATGGTGAAGATGGAGGTGTTGCCGGACTGATAATTGAATGAGCCAATCACGCCGCCACAGGTGGGTACAGAGCCCAACCCCGGAGGCAGTTGGCAGGAATAATTTGCCGGCGCCACTGCTGACGGGGCGCAAAGCTCATACTGTGTTGTGCCGTTTGAGTAGCAGGCCTGCCCATCCAATTGCGAGGTCTGACCCTGCGAAAGGCACTCCGGAGGCCCATAAAGGGAGACGCTCGTGATCTTCGGGTGCACATACACGGCAACGGCATTCGAGGTCACGCCACCTGCCGTGGCGGTGATATACACCACCGAGTACGGCGAGCCGCCGTTGTTCGGCCAGGGGTTGGGCGGGTAGCAGATGGTGTAATCCGGAATGCCGCCACCGGAGTTGCGATTCCAGGTCCCGCCACAAAGATTGCCGCCGGGCGAAATGTCCACCAGCTGATTATTGGACGTACCATACTGGTACGACCTCACCGATGCCGACTGCCCTTTGCAGGTCGTCGCCGTGGGAGAAAGCATCTGCTGCTCATTGCCAAAGGCCAGTGAGATGCCGGTAGTGGCCGGTTGCAGCGTAATGGCCGCCACATCGCCCAGCTTTGGACCGTAACCGAGGCCGTTGCAATAATTACCCGCAGGATTGCGGTAACATCCGTTGATGGCAACACCAGTCGGAATAGCCAATAACAACAAAATTCCTAGCGTGAAAAACCGCCGCATGAACCCTCCCCGTACCACTCCCTCGGGAGCTGTACGGTCATCGATCTAAAAATTTTTCCGCCCCCGCACCGGACAGAATGTACAGGCCGGGGCTGGCAAATTTGATTTTTCATGAACGCGCCGCAGCAGGGCCCCGGAGCGCATGGACTACACTGGTGCCTCTGCAACAGCACATGTACTCTCAGTGTATCTCAGGGGGCCATCTGCGTGTCGAACCAATCCACAGCGCGCGCCAGCACATCCATCCAGTGCTCTGGCTTGCTAAACATATGCCCCTCATTGGGATAGACCACCAGTTCCGTCTTCACATGCAGATACATCAGCGCATGCCAAAATTCAAACGATTGCGGCGCCGGGCATTCCCCGTCCCGGTCTCCCACAACCACGAGCGTCGGCGTGGCCGCATTTTTGATGAAGTTGATCGCCGAACTCTTTGCGTAAACCGCCGGGTCGTCATACACGCTGGCCCCAAAAAACGGAATCATCCACTGGTCTATGGAGTTCTCGCCATAGTAGCTCTGCCAGTTCGACAGCCCCGCCCCGGCCACCGCCGCACGGAAGCGGTGCGTCTGCGTCACCGCGAACATCGTCATGAACCCGCCATAACTCCAGCCGGTGAGCCCCAGCCGCTTCTCATCCACCGGGTATTTCGCCTCCACCGCATCCACGCCGGCCAAAATATCCCTCAGGTCGCCATAGCCAAAATCCTTCCTGTTGGCCTGCGTGAATGCTTCGCCCTCGCCGTAGCTGCCGCGTGGGTTCGGCTCAAACACAAAATAGCCAAGCTTTGAGTAGATTGAAGCCCCCAGGCTGCCGAATCCCCACCGCGCCGTCACGGCCGAAGACGGGCCGCCATGAACAATCACAATCATGGGATACTTTTTGCCCGCATCCTTCTGCGCATCAAAGCCCACCGGCTCCGTCAACCAGCCCTGGATATTAAACCCCTCGTTCTTCCAATGCATTGAGTGGACCTTGCCGCCCATTGGCTTCAGTCCGTCATTGTTGCTGGTCAGTTGCATCAACCCGGCAAAACCGCCCGTGCCACCCATGATCATGCCGGGGCGCACACCGTAGAGTTCCGGCGCGTGCTCAAAGCTGCTCGCCTCAAACACAAAAAGTGAGTGGTCGCCGGTTGACGATAGGCTCATCTCCATGCGCCCATCCCCAACCGACGCAGGAATGCGGAAGACAGGCGCCCCAAAATTCACGCCCTCCACGCCCAGCGCGCCACGGAGGTGTGCCTTGACCAGTTCCTCATTGCCCGAGGCAATCTCCGTCATGAAAATGTGCTCGTTGTCAGCCCAATCCAGCCACACCACCGATGCAGGGCGGCCCACCGTCAAATCATGCGGTTCGCCGCCCTGCGCCGATACAATCCAAAGGTCGCCCCCCGTCACGCCCTGGTCGCTCATCAACCCGCCGATAAAGGCAAGCGCGCTCCCGTCCGGGCTCCAGCGGGGTACGGCGATCTGCAATCCATGCAACGCGCCGGAGACCTCGGCCGGCGCAAGAATCGCACGCGGCGCCGGCGCTTTTCCGCCACTCAACTCCTCGGTATAAAGCTTTGCCACCCACCAGTTGTTTTCCCCCGGCGGCTCGGCGGCGATAAACGCAATCCCCTTCCCATCGGGGCGCCAATCAAACTCGTATACATGCAGCTTCTCCGGCGTCAGGAACCCGGGTGCCGTGGGCTTGACCGCATCGACCTCCACCGCCGCCACACGCATGATCTCCACTCCGTCCTCGCCGATGACCCCGGACCACGGCTTCATCGCCGCAAGCGCCCCCGCGGGCCGCGTTGCGCCAGCCGTGTACAAAAAGGCAACCTGTTTTCCATCGGGCGAAAAGACGGGTGATTCCACATAACCTTTGAGTGTGGCCAGTTGTCGCGCATGTTGGTTGCCGATCTTTGCCAGATAAAGGTTCTGCTGCCTTTCTTCTGTTCCCTTGCCCCCGCACGTGGCAAAATACGCGATGGCGCTCGAATCCGGCGACCAGGTGAAACTTCCCGCACTGGTTGTCTTGCAGCCCTCAATCCCCTCGAACGCAATTTCTTTGCCAGGGTTGCCGTCGCCCATGCGCCCGTGCAGTTTCAGGCTGCCACCCTCATCCACCCACGCAAAGTACTTGCCGTCCGGCGAGACGGAAACCTGCGCGTACGCCCGGGCGCGTGGCGCCTCTTTGAACAGGGCCGCGAGCTTCTCGCGTGTCGCCGCGAGCGGGTCGGTTGGGGCTTCAGCCGCCGCTGTTTGCCCGCGGCAAACAGCGGCCAGGCACAGCAGGGTCAGGACGAAAAGAAGGGATGCGCGGTTTCCAGCCATTCTGGTCATGCAGAAATGCTAACAGGAGAAAATTGATTTTTTTCCCGCCACACTTATATTGGAGTAATGACAGCGAAAATTGACAAGGCCGTGTTGAAGTCGCAGATAAGGGAACGCGTGAAGGGCGATCGCCGGTACAACCCGCATGGGACGCACCGCATGGAGGAACTCGCCGGCCTGAAGCTGGCCAATTTCAAGCACCGCTTCTGGGCTTTTGTAATCGACTGGGCGATCCTTGGCATTGTGATGGCCCCATTTGGATCCCTGCTCGGAAGCGTATTGGAGCGGATCTATCCGCCGCAGGCAAATCCAACGCACAATATTCACATCGAATACCAAAAACCAGACCCGGCAAATCCGTCGCGGATGATCACGACAACGAAGGATATCCCCGCCGAGGGTGTCGATAGTGTCAGTGAGGCGGAGAGAAAGAAGAAGGACCTCACAAAGGAGATCTTTGACCCGGTCTTCGGTTTGCTCTACTACGGTCTGTTTGTCTGGATGACCAACGGCCGGACCCCGGGCAAAAAGCTGATGAGCATCCGCGTGGTCTCATTGGTGCAACCGCGGGTCACGCTGTGGCAATCCTGCGAGCGCGCGCTCGGTTATGGCGCCTCGGCGCTCGAGGCCGGCTTCGGGTTCTTTCAGTTCTTTATTTACTCCAACCGCACCTGCCTGCATGACCGCATCGCGGAGACAATCGTGATTGAGGATCCGCCACGCGACAAGAAAGCCGCAAAAGCGGAAGCGGAGCTTGTTCACGAAACGGCGCAACTTGAGGCGGAGCAAGCCCGGGCAATGGACGAGGAGATCATCGCCACCGGGCAAGCCCAGGCAATATCGGTAAAGGATGAAGCTGCAAAATAGTTGAAAGCGCATCCAGGCGGTCGACTTCGCACGATAGGCTTGCAATTTGAGATTCAGCAAAAAAAGCCCCGCCTGAACGGCGGGGCTTTGTCCTCAGCGACAATCTCTTTATTTGGTGTTTTCCAAAGCCACCGGCGCGGGGGTAATGTAAACCTCAACCGGCGCAATCACCTGCGAACCGGGCGCGCTCAGCTTGAGTCTCATGTTCTCCACGTCCGCCTTCTTCTTGAGCGGGACGGTAAAGCGCAGTTCATACTGGTTGCGCAACATCCGCATCAAATCATCGAAGTAGGGGCTGAAGGATACGGGGTCACCGAAGCCCGTCCACAGGTCGCGACCGCCGGCTGATTCGGTCAATGCCGAGAGCTGGTTCTGCCCGTAATCCTGGGCCATGGTGAATTGGTCCAATCTTCCCTTGTCTTTCCAATAGATGGAGTAAACCACGATGCCTGCGCGGGCCACGTCATCCATCGAGGTCTTGACATAGGGGTTTTCGATGCCGATGCCGCTGAAGTAGGGTTCAACTCCATCAGTAATCATCACTGCAATCCGGCGCACGTTTGTGTCCTGCGAGGGCCACCGCTTGGCCAGGTCCGAAAGGCTGAAGTAGGGGCTGGCATTCGCCCCCGGGGGCCCGGCGGGCAGGTGCAGCATATTCACAAGGGTATTGCCATCGGCGGTAAACGAGCCCACAAAAGTGGCGCGGCCATAGTCCATATAGCCCACGTTCGCAACCGTGTTTGGCGGCAGGTGCCGGACAAATGCCTCCAAGTCATTCAACTGTGTGCCCAGGCTGGTGCGCGCGGCACTGTCAATCAACAGCACCAGTTCGATGCGGTCGCCGGGCTGGTTGAGCTGTCTCCACACGGTGACCTTGGCCTGCTTGCCATCCACCTTCACACCGATATCGTTGCCTTGGACTGCCGGGGCCGTCTGGTTTGCCTTCTTGGGCAGAATGGTGACAATGGCACGGCCCTCACCCATCTGCGCGGAGGCAAATGCGGCAAAAACCAGAATGCCAAGAATTGGTATTAGCCAGATGCTCTTGCTCTTCATGGCCTGATTTCCTTTCATGGTGCAATCAAACTCCCACATTGTCTTAGACGCTTGGACCCACCCGGGAAGATGCACACGGAAAATATATATTTCACAAGATGAAAGCGGCTGAAGTGCAACTTCAGCCGCTCCCGGTTGGATTAACTCATTGTCATTTCTTGTCGCTCACCCGCGCGCCCAGGTCGCTGGCAATGCGCTCCGTGGTGAAGGCCTCGATCACGTCGCCTTCCTTGAGGTCGGTGAAGTTGATGCCGATGCCGCACTCCATCCCGTTGGTGACTTCCTTGGCATCGTCCTTGAAGCGCTTGAGCGAGTTGATCTTGCCCTTGTGCAACTGCTCGCCGTCGCGCATGAGCTTGATCTCGGAGTC
>JAJXXN010000248.1 GCA_021781075.1 Acidobacteriota bacterium
CAGTGTCCCTTCATGAGGAACGATGTGACCTGCTCCATGTCTTTTGTGATGGTCACAACATACTGATACTGTCCGCCCGATGTGCCATCAACCACTTGAATGCCATGTGCCGCCAAACCTCCGGCAATCCAGCCGCGCACCTGGTTCAATTCATTCGTTTTGCAATCCGAGTAGTAATTGTTATTGGTTAATCCGATGGGGTCCAGGTCGGATAAGTGCTTTTTGCAATTCCCGTTGACCACTAGGTTGACTCGCATGACGGCTGATTGTGCGCTAATCCATCCCGATTGAAGCAAAACGAACATTAGGAATAGTTGTGATAAGGTACGGTTGTGGATAAACATTACCTCTGCCTCCCAGGAAAATTTGCAACGAGCCTACTATACTGGCCTCTTTCTTATCAAACAAATATCCCACGCCATCAATCCTCCCGGTTGCCGGCTTTCACTATGGGTATAAATCGCAAATCTAAAGGGCGTCGGGAAGCCGCAGCTTCGCCGCATTCTCTTTCCCTCCCCACTTGCCTCAATCCCCGCTTCCTGAGATACTTAATTGTTGTGTCCCGTGGGGCTGACTTCGCCCCCGTGCCGGTTTTTCGTCCCTGAACGATTCCCGCTCCTCACAACAGAATTCATGCAACACTCCGGGGCCTCAAACCGGCCCCAAGGTTTCACCTCGAAAGGAAGATTCCACCGTGGTTATGATCCGTCTGGCGCGCGTCGGCGCCCGCAAACAGCCCTACTATCGCATCGTCGTCATCGAAAAGGACCGCGCCCGCAACGGTCGCTCCATCGAGGTCGTCGGAACCTACAACCCCCGCACCAACCCCGCCTCGGTCGACCTCAAGCACGAGCGCATCGCCTACTGGCGCGGCGTTGGCGCGCAGATGTCCACCATCGTCGCCAAGCTCGTCGATAAGAACGCCGCGCCCGTCGCCCCCGCGGCAGCCTGATTTTATGTCGGTGCGCGGCTTCAGCCGGGCCGATGATGGCATCAAACAAGTTGGGGGCTTCAGCCCCCGCGGCATCCTGAACAGCAACCGCGCGAAGCAGGCAAAATTATGACCCAGCAAATCCAGCAACTGGTCTATGAAATGGCGCAGGCTCTCGTGGACGCGCCCCAGGCCGTGCACGTCCAGACCATCGAGCGCGATGACAGCATCCTCTTCCGCCTCCGCGTCGCCCAGCCCGACATTGGCAAGGTCATTGGCAAGCAGGGACGGACCGCGCGCTCACTCCGCACCATTCTCGCCGCCGTCGGTTCAAAGCACCAGTTGCGCTTCAACCTCGACATCCTCGACGAGGATGAAGAGTAGCCCGTCCCATGACTGCTGAGCCCGCCTTCACTTGGCTTGCACGCATCCGTCGCACGCAGGGCCGCAAGGGCGAAGTTCTCGCTGAAATCCTCACCGACTTCCCGGAAAAATTTGCTGAACGCCGCGCGCTTTCGCTCCTCACTGCCGAGGGGCAACTCGTGCGCGCGGTCGAACTCAAAAACCACTGGCTCCACAAGGGCGCAATCGTCCTTCACTTTGCCGGGGTTGATTCCATCTCCGCCGCCGAAGCCCTCATCGGCCTCATCGTCGCCATTCCTGCCAATGAGCGTGCCGCCCTCGCCGAGGGCGAGTTCTACATAGGCGACCTCATCGGCTGTTCGCTTATCGATTGCGCATCCGGCACTGAATGCCTCATCGGACAGATCACCGCTGTCGACCGCTCCTCCGGCCCCGTCCCACTGCTGGTTGTTGCGCCCCGGTCTGCCCATGCCGCCGACATCCTTATTCCTTTCGCCCGGGCCTACCTCAGCAACATTGACCTCGCCGGCCATCGCCTGCTGATGAATCTTCCCGATGGCCTCACCGAGTTGAACTGAGCGAAGCACTAAAATTGTTCCATGCCGACTTCACGCATTGCCTGTGTGCTTTTGCCGCTTGCCGTCCTTCTCACATTTTTGCCTCCTGCGGCCGCCGGACAAATGGATGCAACCTTGCGCGTTGCGCCACTGACGGCACCGCTCGGTTCTGAAGCGCCCAGGCCGCGCTTCGTGGCCGCCCATTCACCATCCGGGCTCCTCGAAGGGGACTCTTCCACCGGACTTGAGGAGTGGATTTACCCATTTCAAATCTTCAAAAATTACCGGCCCTACTTCCATCTCTCCGCTTCCTCCGGGCCTGTGGATGGCGCCTCCCTGTTGAGTTCCATCGAGTATCGTCCCGAATCCATCACCCGCATCTACACCGCGCCCGGCCTTCGCATTGAAGAGAAACTCTTCCTTCCGCTTCACGCGCCCTCCAGCCTCATCTCTTACAAAGTCGAATCCGAAACCCCCATCACCATCGAATTACGCTTCACAACCATCATGGGCCTCATGTGGCCCGCGGAACCCGGCCGTCACAAGGCGCAGTGGGAGAGTGGCAAAAATGCCCTGGTGCTGTTGGATATGGACCACGGCTACCGCGCGCTCATCACATCGCCCGACCTGATTGCGCACCACACAGTTCCATCTTCCGCCCCTGTTTCAAGCATCAACGATGATATTGTCTTGACGCTTGCCCCCAACTCCTCCGGTGTCGCTTCACTGGCATGGTCGCTCGCTTCACAAGGCGTAACCAAAGCTGCACTGCTGGCAAATTGCAAATCACTGGTTGCCATCCAATCCAGGCTGCGCGCCGAGGCTGCCGCATATTACCGCAGTGAGGAGGCTGCATTTCTCCAGGTTGAAACCCCCGACCCGGAGGCCAATCAGGCGATCCGCTGGTCCCAGATTGCGCTCGAACAGGCTTGGGTGTGCAGCCCTGCGCTCGGCTGCGGGTTCGTCGCCGGCTATGGCCCTTCGCGCATTGAGCGTCGCCCGCAATACGCCTGGTTTTTTGCAGGGGATGGAATGGTTGTTGCCGAAGGCTTGCTGGCGGCGGGCGACTTTGAAGGCGTCCGCAACGAAATCGAGTTTGTCCTCAAATACCAGGACAAGCGCAACGGCATGATCTGGCATGAACTCACGCAAAGCGCGCCCTTCATTGACTGGGCGGGCAAGTTTCCGTATTTCTATGTCCACGTTGATACAACCTTCCAGTTTCTCGACTTTGTCAGCCAGTACGTCCAACAATCCGGCGACACCGCGTTTCTACGCGCCCACTGGCCGCAAATTCAGCTTGCCTGGCAGTACGCCAGTTCGCTTGTTGATGCGCAAACCGGCCTGCCTCGCATTCCCGCCGACAAGGAAGGCGGCAACGAGCAAACCCGCCTGGTGGACGACCTTGGCCTCTCCACCAGTTGGGTTCAGGCCTCGAGCGCCTACGCGCAGCTAGCCGCAATCGTCGGCGACAATGCCGCCGCGAGCCTTGCCGCAACTGCATCTACCCGCGCCCGCGCGGCAATCAAGCTCACATACTGGAGCGAAGCAAACTCATATTGGATCAACGGCCACACCGCCGACGGCAAAATCTTCGCCGAGCAGCACAGTTCACCCGCTTCGGCGCTCGACCTTGATCTCTTTGCCACAGCCGAAAAAGAAAAAGTCCTGGACCGCATTGCGTCGCCCGCCTTCCTGACCGCGTGGGGGATTCGTTCAGTTGCCTCCGACTCGCCCGGCTACTCGCCGATGTCTTACGCACAGGGCAGCGTCTGGCCGGTCAACTCGGCCGATTGGGCCCAGACCTTTTGGAATGCGGGCCGCCCACAAATCGCATGGCAGCTTTGGCGCAACCTCGTCACGCTCTCCTTCTATGATTCCCCTGGCCATCTTCATGAGGTTCTCGAAGGCGGGCAGCCCGTTCCGCAGGCACAGTCCGTTCCGGAGCAGAGCTGGTCCTCGGCCGCGTTTCTCGATGCCACCGTCCACGGCCTTCTCGGCATTTCCACCGATGCACTGGCAAGCCGGCTTACTTTTGCCCCGCATCTTGTCGAGGCAAATTGGCCGCTGCTCACAGTGCGCAACCTGCGCCTCGGCGAGCGCCGCCTCAATCTTCAGGTTAAATCGAGCAGTTCATCGCTCCAGCTCACAATTGAAAACCCCGGCCCCCAATTCGAACTTCAGTTCGCGCCGGAACTTCCCCATGGGGCAAGCAACATCACCGCCACGCAGGGTCACGCGCCATTGCGCAACAACGTCCCCGCCTCGTTCACCACCATGATTCCCCCAGGAAAGTCAGAGATTGAAATCGATTACGAGATGAAAAAGTGATTCACGTCTTCAACACACACAATCCCGAATACAGCTTGCCAGCCCGCCAGCACCTGACGGTGAGGCCATCTTGAACGAGTGATGCGTTACTGCAGTCCAACGTTACTCCAATTCAAGGCTGGAGAACCGCTAACGGCCCGCTTTCACATTCTCCTTAGCCTGGTCGAACCATCTATCATTTGCTCAGATGGACTTTCACATCCTCACCATTTTCCCCGGCTTCTTCTCCGGCTTCCTCGACCACGGAATCCTCCGCCGGGCCATCGACACCAATCGCGTCCACGTCCATCTGCACGACCTCCGCGCCTTTACGCACGACCGCCATAGCACCGTCGACGATCGCCCATTCGGTGGCGGCGAAGGCATGGTCCTCAAGGCCGAACCCATCGCCGAAGCCCTCGCAGCCATCGACATCGCCCCCAAATCCGCACGCGAACCTGGCGACATTGTCATTCTCCTCTCCGCGCAGGGCAAATCTTATTCGCAACCGCTTGCGCGCCGGCTGGCCGCCCCATCCGCAACCGCGCCGCGCCGCATCGTCCTCCTCTGCGGTCGTTACGAGGGCGTCGATGAGCGCATCAACGACCTATACTGCGACCTTGAGCTCTCCATCGGCGACTACGTCCTCAGCGGCGGCGAGCTGGCCGCCGCTGTCATCGTTGACTCCGTCGCACGCCTGCTTCCCGGCGTCCTCGGCAACGAGGCTTCCGGCGAGTTCGAGTCCTTCGGCCCCGTCGACGACGAGATCACGACCGATATCGAGGGCGTCCCGCGCTCCCAGCACGGCTCCGGCGGCCTGCTCGATTATCCGCATTACACGCGTCCCGCCGACTTTGCCGGCCTCGCCGTTCCCGAGGTCCTACTCAATGGCGACCACCAGCAGATTCGCCGCTGGCGCCGTGAGCATCAGTTGCTTAAAACCATGCGCAACCGCCCCGAACTGTTGGAGCGCGCGCCGCTCTCCCGTACGGACCGAGAATTTTTGGCCAAAATCCGCCAGTTGGATTAAGGCTCGAATTCACTACGCGGAGGGCTCGCGCAAGTGGTCAATCTCTGGTAAACTATAGGTTCTGAGCGCAAGTCAGAAGATCTTCCGTAGGAAAGCCACTAACATGTCGATTCATCCCGTAATGCAGCGCCTGGCCGAGAAGCTCAAGCGCACCGACCTCCCAGAGTTTGCCCCCGGCGACCAGGTTCGCGTCCAGGTCAAGATCAAGGAAGGCGACAAGGAACGTTTGCAGGCCTTTGAGGGCCTCGTCATCGCCATCAACAAGGGCGCGCAGGGTACTTTTACCGTCCGCAAGATGAGCTTCGGCCAGGGCGTCGAGCGCATCTTCCCCTTCAACTCGAAGGTGGTGGACCGCGTCGAAAAGATCCGCAGCTATCGTGTCCGTCGCGCCAAGCTCTTCTACATCCGCAGTTTGCGCGGCAAGGCTGCTCGTCTCAAGGAAGTCGACCGCGAGCACGCCAAGGCTTAAGCGGTTTCCCACTCCACAACCTAAAGCCCCCGGAATCACCGGGGGCTTTTTGCTGCGCCTGCAACTTCCCTGGAACTATACTTCCATCAGGCCTATGCCGGTTGCGGAGACATACCAATGCGGGTGGCAATATGAGCTTGAGGCTCGTACTCAGGGCGCGCGCCTCATCGCCGGAGTGGACGAGGTGGGCCGCGGTCCCCTCTTCGGTCCTGTTGTCGCCGCCGCCGTCATCCTGCCAGTCGATGCCCCACTGCCGGGCTTGAACGATTCCAAGCAACTGAAATCATCCGAACGCGAAGAACTCGACCGGCAGATCCGCTCCTGTGCGCTCTGTTTTGCCATCGCCGCGGTTGACGCCGCAACCATCGACCGCATCAACATCCGCGAGGCCACCCGGCTCGCCATGAAAAATGCCGTCGCGCAGCTAACAATGCAACCGGACCTGCTGCTCATTGATGGAAACATGAAGATTGATTGCACGCATCATCAGCGCACCATCGTCAAAGGCGATGCGCAAAGCCTTTCCATCGCCGCGGCCAGCGTCCTCGCCAAGGTTCACCGCGACCGCCTGCTTGTCGAGTGGGAAAAAGAATTTCCCGGCTATGGCCTCGCGCGGCACAAAGGCTACGGTACCGCCGCGCATCTTGCCGCCCTGCGCCAACTCGGCCCGACAATGCAGCACCGTCGCAGCTTTGAGCCCGTGCGCGAGGCGCTTGGTCTGGGTCAGCAGAAGTTTGGCCTGCATTTGGAGCTTGCCCATGAAAGTTGATCTCCGCTTGCTGCCCATCTCCATCCTGCTGGTCCCGCTCGCGGGCTGTTCGCGTCATCCAATCAACAAGCCGGATGAAACCAAGGGCTCGGTGAGCGGCATTGTGATCTGCGCAGACACCGGCAAGCCGGCGCGATTTGCCAAGGTCAGCCTGACATCCGCAGTCAATGGCAAGTCACAGAAGGGGGATGAGCCGCTGCCCTCGGATGTTGGCATCATGACCGGCATCGACGGACGCTTTCGCATTGAAGCCGTTCGGCCCGGCCGCTATTACGCCTATGCAACCCTGCCCGGCTACGTCAACCCGGAGAAGGGCATCGACCTGGCGCATATCATGAGCGTGAATCATGATGAAATCACTCAACGCGCCGCCGCCATCAAGGCATGGAAGGCGCATCTAGTCGAGGTGGACGCGGTTGCGGGCCGCAACGATGAAATCACAATCACCATCGATCGCGCCGCCGAGATCAGCGGCACTGTGACCTATGACGATGGCTCGCCCGCCATCGGCGTGCATTTTCAGCTATTGCGCAAGACTGAGAAAAACGGCTTTTCAACCGTCGGCTTCCGCTTCTTCAACAATTGGTCGATTGCCACCGAGAGTGACAGCCACGGCCATTACCTGCTCACCGACCTGCCGGCGGGCGAGTTCACAGTTTGCGCCATGCTGCCGGCGGACAATGAGGATGCGGCGCCGCACTTTTGCCTGGGGGATGTTTACCGCATCAAGGACGCAAAGACATTCAAGCTTTCAGAGGGTGAGGTGGTGCCGGGAGTGGACATTGTCATTCCTTTGGGTGGACTTCACTCAATCTCAGGCCATCTTGAAGCGCTCGCGGATGGTCATGCGATCAATAATGCGACTGTGCGCTTGCTTAATGCCGACGACCACTCGGTTGCGGTTGGGACAACAACCGACGAGGACGGTGACTTCTGGTTTGATGAAGTACCCGAGGGAAGTTACATACTCGAAGTGAGCAATGCGACCGGCCAAATTACTGCGCAACCGGCAGCGCAATCAGCCCAGGATAATCAGGCGAATTCATCCACGGCATGTGCTTACGCTGATAAAGACCTGCCCGTCAATTTGAAGGATGATGTGAATGGGTTGGTCATTAAATTGGGACCCTGCGTTACCCGGCAAGCCGTGCCTGGCGCTGCGAATTAACGCATCGCGCGCCCTCGCTTCAGCCATGCAAGAAGCAGCCGCGCCGCCATCAACATGAGGAAGACTACTGTGACCAGCAGCGGCGTGCGTACGCCGGGCTTCACGCCCCACCAGTAATGAATGACCCCGGCAAGCGCGGCGAAGTAGACAGATTTGTGCAGCAAGGCCCAGCGTTTTCCGCCGAGTTTGCGAATTGCCCAGTTGGTTGACGTGGCGGCAAGCGGCAACAGGATGAGCCATGCCGCGAAGCCGATGAAGATGAAGCGGCGGCGCGTGACGTCATCCACAATGGTGCGCAGGTCAAAACCGGCGTACAGGCCAATGTATGTGAGCAGGTGGAGTGACGCGTAGAAAAACGCAAACAGCCCAAGCAAGCGGCGGAAGCGCAAGAGCCAGTTGAGCGGCTTCAGCAACTGGCGGATGGGTGTTATGGCGAGCGAGATGGTCAGCAGCCAGAGCGCGGTTTTGCCGGTGGTGAAGGTGATGGTGGCCGTCGGGTCAGGCCCCAGCGTGTTGGTGATGGCCGCGTAGGTGAGCCATGCGGCCGGAAAGAGGCAAGCCGCCCAGGTGAGAATTTTGAGTACAACCAGCGATGTTTTTTTCATTGCCTGCTAAAAGTTCCTTTTGAGGTCCATGCCGGTGTAAAGGCTTGCCACCTGGTCGGCGTAGCCGTTCAAGAAGAGTGTGGTTTTGCGCTGCGCATAGAACGGCTGCCCGATGCGCCGCTCGGTCTTCTGGCTCCAGCGGGGGTGGTCAACGTTGGGGTTGACGTTGGAGTAGAAGCCGTACTCGGTGGGCGCCAGTTCGTTCCAGGTGGTCGGTGGCATGTAGTCGATAAAGCGCATCGTCACGATCGACTTTGCGGACTTGAAGCCGTATTTCCACGGCACCACGATGCGCACGGGCGCGCCATTCTGGTTGGGCAGCACCTCGCCGTAGAGCCCGAAGGTCAGCAGAGTGAGCGGGTGCATCGCCTCATCCATGCGCAGGCCTTCGGAGTAGGGCCATTGGATGCCGGTCTGGCCGGGCCAATGAATATAGCGCTTGTCATACCAGCTCAGGAATTGCACGTACTTCGCGGTGCTCAGCGGCTCGCATTGTTTGATGAGCTCCGAGAGCGAGTAGCCGATCCAAGGGATTACCATGCTCCACGCCTCGACGCAGCGATGGCGGTAGACGCGGTCCTCAAGCGGGCGCAATTTGAGCAGCTGGTCAATGTCGAAGGTCAGCGGCTTTTTCACCTTGCCCTCGACGCGCAGCGTCCAGGGGCGCGTGGGCAGGTCCTGCGCATAGATGGCCGGCTCCTCCTTGCCTGTGCCGAACTCGTAAAAATTATTGAAGGTGGTCACGTCCTTGTAACTGGTCAGTTCCTCGCCGGTGGTGGTGAGCGGACTTTTGACGGCCTGGAGCTTGGTGCCCGCAAAGGCGGAACGCGGCGAGAACAGCGCGCTGCCCGCGGTCAGGCCAACCGCCGCTGCCTGGGCAAGAAATTTGCGCCGATTCATGTAATCGGCCTTGGGTGTAATCTCCAACGCGGGGATATCGTCGGGTTTGCGAATCAGCATGAAACCTCCAGCATCTGTCATCTTAGATGCTGGAAATAGCGGGCGGTTACAGGAGGGAATTGATTTTTGCCCTATAAAAAGGCCACTCCCGTTTTTTCCATGCGAGCAAAAGAAAAAGCACTGTGCCGCTGACTGCGATTGCCGCGGTGACAAGCATCGCCCGGAGCGCATTCTCGCGTTCGCTCAAAAGAAAAATAAACCCGACAAGAGCAATGAGCGGCGGCAACGGGAAGAGCGACATTTTGTAGGGGCGCGAAAGATTGGGCTTGGTGAAACGAAGCAGCACAACCCCGACCTGCTGGGGGATGAACTGTAACAAAATCCGCGTGACCACGAGGAGGGTGATGACCGTGGTAAGAGGGAAAAGGCAGGCAATGGCCGCAACCACGCAGAGCATCAGCAGGGAGCGGTGGGGTATGTGCAGGCGCGGGTGCAGGACTGCAAGCTGATGGAAGTAGTTGCCGTCCTGGGCGGCGGCATAGGGAACGCGGGAGTAGCCAAGTGAG
>JAJXXN010000076.1 GCA_021781075.1 Acidobacteriota bacterium
AGTGGAAACGCGAGCGTCCCCAGAGCCAGAGTGCGGCGAGCGCAACAAGCAGCAGGGCGCCCAGGATGAGTTGTTTCGTTTTCAAACGTGACTCCGGTGTTGCGTACCCTATCAGTGTACCGGCTGGGCGCTTTCGCGGGCGCGGACGCGGCGGTTGAACTCATGGATGACGCGCGCGACGTAGGCGCGGGTTTCGGCGTAGGGAGGAATGCCCTTGTATTTGTCAACGGCAGCCGGCCCCGCGTTGTAGGCGGCCAGCGCGAGGGCAAGGTTGTCGTGGTAGCGGGTGAGCAGTTCGTCGATGTAGGCCGAGCCGCCGCGCACGTTTTGCCCGGGCTCAAATCGGTCGGTCACACCGTGGGTTTCGGCGGTGGCGGGCATGAGTTGCATCAAACCCTCGGCGCCGGCGCGGCTGACGGCGCGCGCATTGCCGCCGCTCTCAGCCTTGACAATGCTGGCCAAAAGATCCACATCCACGTTGTGCTCGGTGCTTGCGTGGGCGAGGATCTCATGCAGGTCGGCGGTGTTGAGCCGGCCCGGTGATTGAGCCGCCGACGCCTGGGCCCGCCCCTGCGCGTCCATTGCCGGCGATGGTGGAGCCTCCGTGCCGCTCCCCGGCGTGGGAGACGGCGGGGCGGGTATGGATTCCACGGACTGCAAATCAACGGCGCGCAGCTCGATGTAGCTCTCCCCGGATTTATCCAGGTAGAGCCGCAGCTTGTTGCCGGCGGTGGCGTGATGGTCGCAGTCGATTGTGAATCCATTTTTGAGAGTGACCCGCTCGGCAGCGCCCGCCGCGGTTGCGCACAGCAGCGCCGCGGCCGCAAGCAGCGGCAGGGAACGCGACGACGCAGGATGGAATTTTTTTATCACCGCGAGATTGATTTTACCGAATATTCCCGGTTGAAGCCGCAGTGCCGGTCAATCCGCGGCCAACTCATTCTGCCGCGCCAGCACCCTCTCCAGAATGACGGCGACGCCGTCCTCAACGTTCGGCGGGGCAATCTTCCATCCTTCGAGCTTGGCGCGGGATTTGAGTTCCGCCGCGGCATTGCCCATAAGAACCCCCTGCGCGACCCAGGCGAGCATCTCGAGGTCGTTCCAGTTGTCGCCAATGGCCATGGTGGCGGCGCGGTCAATGTTGCGCTGGGCGCACAACTCCTTGAGCGCGGTGGCCTTTGATACGCCGAGGGGCATGAGGTCAAGGATGCAGAGGTCGCGGGCAGGGTACTCGGTGCGAAAGGAGGCGCAAAGCGCGGCTAGCGGGGAAGCCTCAAGCGCGGCCTGTGCGGCGCGCATCTTGGCGATGGGCCCGGCGACCATGCCTTGGATGGGGTCGTCGCCCGCGTCGAATGCCCTTTCGAGGGGCTTGATTATCTCAATGGAGTTGCGATTGGCCTCGGCCCAGGTGGAGATGTGCCGGCTGGTCTCGTCCAGGTCCTCGACGACGAGTTCACGGTGGGGTGAGTCTTGGTTGAGATTGCCGCGGTCGAAGGTGAAAACGACCACGCCGAAGGGGCGCATGAGGGCGCAGAGCGCGCGCGCGACGGAGGCGGGCATTTTGCGTTGGGCGAGCAACTCGCCGCCCAGGGTGCGGGTGACGGCGCCATTGGAACTGAGGATGGGGAGTGAAGGCGCGAGGCCGTGGCCGGTGAGCAGCGGCGCGCAGTATGCGGTGCGGCGCCCGGTGGCGATTGCGATGGTGATTCCCGAGGCCTGGGCCGCGCGGAGGGCGCGATAATTGCGCTCGCTGACGGCCTGTGCGGCGGCGTCGAGCAGGGTTCCATCCATGTCAATCGCAATCAGGCGGACCGGCGGGTGCATGAATCAAGTTTACCGTTTGCCGCGAAGCCAGGTTGAACGTGAGATTACACTGAATACATGGAGAGGGTTTGCACAAACTGCCACGCGGTGTTGGCCGCGGGGACGAAGGCCGACTGGTGCCCGGCGTGCGGTGGCGCGTTGTTGGAGCGCGCGGAGATGGATGCGGCGGGTGAATGGAAGCCGACGCCGGAGATTGACCATCGCGGGATCGTGCTGCCGCGCCGCTCGGCCGTGGGCGGAATCATCACGCCGCAGTGACGGGTGGCCATTGGGATCAGGCAACCGCCAAAGGTCAAATTGAATTACGTGTTGAATTCAAAGGAACCTTGCTTTATCTCCTTGCAGCCCGGTTGAGCATTTCTTGTAGATAATCCTTTCTGTTTGGTTCGTGGGCCGGATAACCAATAACTTTATGCCTGTAAAGAATAGCGATTGGTTCGCCCTGCATCATCAACTAAATCACTTTTCGTTGATTTCTTAAATCGCTGGTTATTGATGGCTAGCATCAGTTCATTTTCACGTCTTGTAAATTATCGGCGGAGTCATCAAATCGGTGAAGAACTATTCATACCGGAGTGCCTCGGCGGGCAGGATGCCCGCGGCGCTCGACGAGGGGTAGAGCGTGGCGAGGAGCGAGACGCCGATGGAGAGCGCGGCAACAATCAAACCGTGAATCGCGCGCGGGGCGAAGGGCAGAGTGTCCAGGTTGTAGACCTCGGCGGAGACGTGGATGAAGTGGTAGTGCGCGCCGGCCCAGGCGGCCGCGTAGCCGAGAACCAACCCAATCACGGTGCCGATGACGCTGATTAAAAAACCCTGCAGGAGGAAGATGCGGCGGACCTGCCCGGTGCTGACGCCATAGCTCATGAGGACGGCGATGTCGCGGGTTTTTTCCATCACCATCATGGTGAGCGCGATGAGGATGTTGAGGGCGGCGACGAGGACGATGAGGGCGATGACGATGAAGGTGACGGCCTGTTCGAGCTTGAGGGCGCGGAAGAGCTCGCGGTTCTGGTCGATCCAGTTGGTGGTCATGTAGCCCTTGCCGGCGGCGGCCTCGATGGCGCGTGCCGTCTCTTCTGTGTGGTCCAGGTCGGTGATGCGGAAGCTGATGACGGAGAGCAGGTCGGGCTCGGAGAAGAGTTGCTGCGTGGCGGCGAGGGAGGTGAAGGCCCAGGCGTTGTCGTAGGCGTAGAAGCCGGAGTGGAAGATGCCGGCGACGCGGAAGCGCTGGTAGCGCGGCTCGAGGCCGAGGGGCGTTAGTTCGCCCTGCGGGCTGGTGACGAGGACGCTGTCGCCGACGGTGGCGCCAATTTGCTCGGCGAGTCCCTTGCCAAGAAGGATGGGCGGATAGAAGCGTGGCGTGGCGGGTGCATCGTCGGCGGGTGCGGCGCTTGGCGGCGCGGCGGGGGAGTCGGGCGCGGGATTGAGTTCGTTGACGGCTTCGGCGGGGAGCGTGGCGAGGAGGTCGTTGACGTTGCGCTCGTCGGCGGGGACGATGCCTTTGACAAGGGCGAATCCGGCGCGGGCGCCGCGTGAGACGAGGACCTGGCCGTAGATGCCGGGGGCTGCGGCCTTGACACCGGCGATGTGGCGCAGGCGGTCGAGCAAGGGGCGCCAGTCGCGGATGCCGTTGGCCTCAACGCGCATGAGTTCGATGTGCGAGGTGGAGCCGAGGAGGCGGTCCTCGAGGTCGTGCTTCATGCCATTGGTGATGGCGAGTGCGATGATGAGGGCCGCGACACCGGCGGCGACGCCGGCGATGGAGATGACGGTGACCAGCCCGACAACGGCCTGGCGGCGCTTGGCGCGCAGGTAGCGGGCGGCGATGAAAAGCTCAAAGCGCATGAGTCTGAGTTCATCTTCTCATGCTGCGCGGGTCAATTTGCCAGCACGGCGCGGTAGCGGACGGCGTTTTTCTTCACTTTCTGCAGGGCCTCGTTGGCCTGCCGCATCGGAAAACTTTCAATCTGTGCCTTGATGCCGTGGCGCGCGGCGACGTCGAGCATCTCGCGGATGCGGGCCGGGCTGCCGGTGTTGCTTCCGCAGACGCTGCGATGGGCGGCGACGAGCGGAAAGACGCTGAAGGTGGCAGGCGAGGGCGGCACGCCGACAAAGCCGAGGGCCCCGGTGGGGCGCAGCGAGCTGATATAGGCGGCCCAGTCCTGGTCGGCGTTGGCGGTGTTGAGGATGAAGTCGAATTTCGCGGCCACGGCCTGCATCTGCTTGCTGTCGCGGGAGTAGACGAAGTGGTGGGCTCCAAGCGCGCGGGCCTCGGCTTCCTTTTCCGGGTTGGTGGAGAAGGCGGTGACCTCGGCCCCGAAGGCGCGGGCGAATTGCAGGGCAAGGTGGCCAAGTCCGCCGATGCCGATGATGCCAACGCGCGAGCTGGGGTTGACGCCGTGCGAGCGCATGGGGTTGTAGACGGTGATGCCTCCGCAGAGCAGCGGCGCAGCCGAGGCGCTGTCGAGCGGGTCGGGGATGGGGACGACAAAGCGCGCATTGGCGCGCACGCTGTCGGCGTAGCCGCCATGGCGCTTGACGCAGGTGGCCTCCGATTGCGCGCAGAGGTTTTCCATGCCCTTCATGCACCACTCACAGTGGCCGCAGGAGTTTGATTGCCAGCCAAGGCCCACGCGCTGGCCCACTTCGAGTGATTTGACACGGCTGCCGGCCGCGGCCACTGTGCCCACAATCTCATGGCCGGGAATGAAGGGATATTCGCTCAAGCCCCAGTCATTTTGGATGAGATGCACATCGCTGTGACAGATGCCGCAATGGCTGACGGCAATCTCCACCTCGTCGGCGTCAAGCGGCCCGGGGGCATATTTGAAGGCGAGCAGTTCCGCCCCGGCGGCATGAACGGCCAGCCCGTGAATCATGCCGGTAGCCGCGCTCCGGCTGGGCTTGGCAACTGTCGTGTTGTTGGCTTTTGTTTCCGATTTATCCTGCAATTGCAATCCCCTTGTTTCTGGCGCCAAGTATTCGGGCGGCACTAATCAGTTTAACCACAAACCGGAAATAAGCCGCAAACCGAAGGTGTAAGACTTGTTTTGCGTACCAAAACAGGTGTGCAACTTGTTTTGCATCAATCATTTGATGCAGCTTGCCGCATAATGTTGCTGTGGATAATTGCATGCAGCGAAAGATTGTGATTGAACGCTTGAAACCGGGGCGGACTCGCTGCGTCTGAATAAATGCAGGCAAGCGGTTCAACAACTACAAAGATTTCGGTATTCTTTGGTCGGGTGAGGTCCCATGAGTATGCGACCCTTTGCAAGCGTCTTGCGGCCGATTGCGATTGCACTTTGCTTTTTGCTTTTGCCCACGATTGCCCTGGTTCAGCAAGGGCAGCAGCAGACACCACCCCCTGCGCAGCAGGACCAGAACGCCCCCGATGCCGGCGGCCCCGGCGGCGACACCGGCGTGATTGCCGTGCCCAAGAAGAAGCCTGCTGAAGCAGCGCCACCGCCCGCGCCCGAGGCGCCCAAACTCACCGACCAACCGGGCAACAAGACCTTCACGCTCAATGTGGATGTGCCCGAAGTGACGGTTGACGTAAGTGTGCTCCTGGAGAAAACCCAGCAGTTTGTGCCCAACCTGAAGCCCGGCAATTTCCGTGTGTATGAGGACGGGGTTCCGCAGCAGGTGCTGGGCTTCAAGCGCGGCGAGGCGCCCATCACGGCGCTGATGCTGCTTGAGTTTGCGTCGACCAATTACAACTTCATATACGACATGCGCAACGCCGCGTACACGTTTGCAAGCCAGTTGCGCCCGCAGGATTATGTGGCCTTGATGACCTTCGACCTGCACACCCACATCCTGACCGACTTCACGCAGGACAAGCAGCAGGTCCAGCAGGCGATTGATTCGCTGACGATTCCCGGCTTCAGTGACCGCAATTTGTTTGACGCGCTTTACGAGGCGATTGACCGGCTGGAGCGCATCGACGGCAAAAAGTACATCATCCTGATCGCCTCGGGACGCGACACATTCTCGAAGATCAACCTGGACCAGATACTGGCCAAGGTGAAGGCCACGCATGACATCACGATTTATGCGGTCTCGACCGGGGGCGCGCTGCGCGCCATCCGGGAGGGGCGCGGCGGGTTTTACAGCCAGATGCGCGACCTGGATTATTTGCAGGCCGACAACGAGATGAAGACCTTTGCGCAACTGACGCAGGGCCGCTGGTTCAACCCGCGCTTTGTGGGCGAGATGCCGGATATATTCAGTTCCATCAGCGACTCCATCCGCTCGAAGTACCAGCTCGTCTACCGCCCGACAAATGCCAAACAGGATGGGACGTGGCGCAAGATCAAGGTGGAACTGGTGGACGAAGAAGGCAAACCATTGCAGATAATCGATGAACGGCAACGGCCGCTGAAATACCAGGTCATCGCGCGCGACGGTTACAAGGCGAAATTGCAGGTGGAGTGAAGCGGAGGGCCTCAACGGGGCCGGGACTGAAGGACTGGGGATTTAACAGCGAACCTGTTCATATACGACTTGTCAGCCGATAGTGCTTCAGCGCCCCTGCATCTTTATTTCACGCTTCTCCACCGAGAATTGAATTGTCTCCGGCCCGACGGAGCCGCCGGTCATCAACATGCTCATGGCGTCTTCCATCGAGAGGCTTGTTTCGGTAACCCGGCTCATGGGCAGAATCTGCAAAAACGCCGAGGTTGGGTTAATGGCATTCGGCAACAACACTGTGGCCAGCATTTCCCCGGTGGTTTCGTCCTTCAGGGTGCGGGTTAAAAATCCCACGCATTTTTGCCCTGGGATGGGGAAGTCAACGAGGACGACGCGCTGGCTTGTCTCATGCTTGCTCATCATGGTGTCAAGCAGTTGGCGGACCGAAGTGTAGACCTTGGCGACGAAGGGGAGCCGTTCGAGCGTGGCCTCGAAGAGCGCGAAGAGCTGGCGTCCGAGGACGAGCGAGGTGAGCCTGCCCAGAAGATATAGTGCGACGAGGGTGAGAAGGATCGCCAGCGCCGATTTTGTCCACGGATTCACCAGCCAAGTTTTTGGAAACTCGAATGCAATCAGTTGCACCAGCGGCAGGCCGGCCTTGGCAAGCCACCCGAGGACGATGCCGAAGACGAGCCAGGTGACAAACAACGGCCCGGCGGTGATGATGCCGGCGAGAATATAGCGTTGCAGGTTGCGGAAGGCGCGGGCGGGGATTGTGTTCTTGACCATCTGGGCGGGACTCCCTTTGGCTTGAGGGTAACAGCAGCGGCTTTTCAGCGACGATGGCGCGAGTGCGAAGCGTGGGCCGCGGGCTTGCGTTTGGATTTTGCCGTGTCGCCCGGCGCATGGGTGACCGGGATGGGGCCGCGGTCGGCACCGATGCGTTCAACGCGCGTGTCAACAAGCTGAAACTCGATGGAGCGCAACGAGGTTGGCCTGCCTGTTCCGGTCTCCGGGTCCACGCTCATCGCAGTGCCATTCGCAATCTGGATGGTGAAGGTGGGCGCATAGACGGGGCCGGGGGCTTTTTTCTCCTGCACTTTGTGCTGGGCAAGGCGCGCCTGCTCGCGGGCAAGCTCCCTTGCAGTGGGTTTGTGCTCAGGGGCAAGCTCCGAGCCAAGTTTCATCGGCAGGTAGCCGCTGATGGGATGCAGGCGATAGGCGGTCTCGTAACGATGGCGCTGGGTGCTCCAGGTGAAGACGCGAACCTGATCGAAATCGAAGGGCAGGCCGGGCTTGGGGGGCGCCATCAGGGTCACGTACTCCGGCACCATGTGGTCGGGCGTGGTGGACTTGGGATCGCTGACTTTGGCGATGACATAGGCGCCGATAATGCGCTGGCCCTCGGCAAAGATGCCGATTTCGTCCGGCACATCCACGTCGACACGCCCGGCCAGCAACCAGCCGGTGTGGCCATTGGCATCGCGGACCAGCCACCAGTCTTCCAGCGCCAGGTCGGCGGGTTGCGCGGTGGGCAGGGTCACGGGGCCAGTTTTTGCGCCCTGCTTTTTAACAGCAGGCAGCGGAGCCGGCGGCGGCGGCGGTGCGGCGAGGGCGCCGGTTTTGACCGCGGTGGCGCGGCGCAGCAGTTGCACCTTGGCGTTTCCGGGCAGCAGGTAAAGGTGGTCACTTTCGCGGCCGGGCTTGATGTGCAAATAGACATCGTCGCGCGTGGCTGCAGTTGCAACGCCCGTTTCGCCCTTGTGCGCGGCGGCAAGCTGCTGAAACTCGTCGTAAAGTTTTTCATCGACGACGGCGTGCTCTTCAATCCAGCCAGTCCGGTTATCGCCGGTTCTCACCTGCAAAAAGCGTTTGCCATGCTGAATCAACTCAAGCTGGTCGCCGTTCTTGACCTCGGCGACGCGGTTGCTGACGGCGGCGACGCGGTCGTGCAGGTAAGCCTGCGGCGCGGAGACATAAACGTAGGTGTGGTGCTTTTCGCGCGAGCAACCGGTGAACAGAAAGAGGGCAAGCGACAGGCCGCCGAGGGCGGCAATCCTGAATGCTTGCGAATGAGCTTTGCGGTATGGCGGAAGAAAAAACATTTGCCTGATGATGCCAATTTGAGAATAGCACTGCGTGTCGGGCAGCCCGCGTGCACAGCCTGATTCCCTCGGTACGGTAAAATTTTCAACAGGGGGAAACCGCACCCATGCTACGTTTTCTGATGGAAAATTCAATGCCCGCCCGCATGCTGGCCCTGTCCACGCTCTTCATGTTTGCGCTGCCAGTGCTGCGCGCGCAGTTTGCCCCGCCGCCGCCGGCCACGCGCGTCAACGATGCCGGGGCGTTGCAGCCACCCACGGGGGCGAAGGTCGCCATCATTGAGTTCGAGGACCTGGAATGCTCGGACTGCGCGCGTGCCAACCCCATGTTGATGGACGCGGCGGCGAAGTACGGGATTCCCTGGGTGAAGCACGATTTTCCGCTGCCTTTCCACAAATGGAGTTTTGAGGCGGCAATCAATGCGCGCTGGTTCGACACCAACTCGAAGGCGGTGGGCGATGAGTACCGCAACGAGGTCTTCGCGCACCAGCCGTCGATTGTGGACCCTGCGGGCTTGCGCGCGTTCACGGAGAAGTTTGCCAAGGCACACAACCTCGTCCTGCCGGCGAACGTGGACCCGAACGGGGAGTTGACGGAGAAAGTGAAGGCCGATTACGCGCTGGGGCAGAAGGTCGGCGTGGAGCATACGCCCACCATCTGGGTGGTGACGGCCAACAGCAAGGGCGCCCCGTTTGTTGAAGTGGTTGACCGCATGAGGTTGGACGAGATGATTCAGCAGGCGCTGGCCGAGACGGGCGAGGGAAGGAAGTAGCAAGCGGTTTTCATCAGCAACAATGGGAGCGGCCGGGGGCCGCTCCCATTGTTTTGGGATGGAAGTTCAGAAGAGACGCAGACCTTCCACGCCGAGGTCCACCTCGAAGAGCGCCTGATTGGTGGCCAGAATGGTTGTGCCCAGCGGCGAAAAGGCGAGGCCGACAAGGTTCAAGCCGGCGAGCACCAGTTCCGCCTCGCGCACGCCACGCGCGCCCGGCTGATGGGGAATGCGCACAATCCCGCGGCGGCCGTTCAGGCTGGCGGCAACGTAGACGTCGCCATCGGCATCGATGGCCAGGCCCTGCGGGCGCCCCAGCCCCTGATAGAAGAGGTGTTTTTCGCCTTGCGCGTCGATGCGCCAAATTGCCTC
>JAJXXN010000309.1 GCA_021781075.1 Acidobacteriota bacterium
ATCTGGGAGATTCGAGAGCAGGGATTTACCGCTGCTTGCAGCAACGAGGTGGATGCGGTTGCCGCCGACGAGGGAGTTGATGTGCGGCAGGTCGTCGTCCGAGGCGAGAAGGTAGCAGCGGTCGGCGGAGTTCCAGAGGTTGGCGAATTGCGCATCGCCGATGAAGACTTGGGGCGCGTTGGGGGCATAGGAGCCGTACTCGAGGTTGTTGATGCGGCCGTTGAGGAGAAGCGCATTGCGGTTGGCGTAGAAAAATACGGAAGAGAAGTTGTAGTAGGCATCAGCCTCGATGAGCGTGCCGGGCGGCGCCGAGATAAGTTTGAGGGCCAGCGGGTAGGAGCCGAGGTAGGGGTCGAAGCGGATGAGGGCGATGCGCGCGGCCTGAAAGAAGACCACCATGGCGAGCGCAACGGTGGCGACGGTGGCGGGCACGTTGCAGCGGGCGAAGAGTGCGCCACATGCCGCGATGGCACAGGCGATGGCGGCGAGCGCGAGCGGAAGGCGGAGGTAGGCGAATGCGTTGAGCGTGAGGTCGCCCATGTGGCCAAGGGAGAGGGTGTACATCTCCGGGTGCTGGGCGAGGGCGGAGGCGAGCTCGCCGTTGGCGGGGAGGTTGCGCACAAGGATGAGGAGAGTGAGGAGGATTGCGCAGAGGATGGAGAAGATGGTTAAGAGAAAATTAGCCCCGAAGCGAATGCATTTTTGCCCGGAGATGGCCGAGGCAAGAAGCAGTGCGAGCGCAGGATAGATGGGCATGGAATAGTACTCCTGCGTGGTGGAGAAGGTGAAGAAGATCATGATGACGGCTATCCAGCAGAGGGCGAGCAGGCGCGCGCGCGCGGCGCGTGAAGCGAGGCCGAAGCGGAGTTTGAAGACCCCGGGCAGATAGGCGGACCAGGGGAAGAGCCAGACGAGGTTGAGTGCCCAGAAAAGCAGGCGCGGGACGGTGTTGTAATCGCGCGGGTAGCGCAGGTTGAGGAAGCGGAGGAGATGCTCGTTGAAAAAGTAGAACCAGAAGAAGCCGTGGTACTCCCCGGGGCCACTGTGCATTGTGAAGGCGAACCACGGTGGATTGGCAAGTGTTGCGAGGATGTGCCAGGGGAGTGCAATGAGGAGCATGACGAGCAGGACAAGCGGAATGTGGAGGCGCTTCCAGGCGGCGCGGTTGAAGAGTTGGCGCGCGGCCGCAAGGTAAGTGAGGGCGATGAGCAGGGGAAAGACGGCGGCGATGAGCCCTTTGAGAAGGAGCCCGCAGCCGAGCGAAGCGCCGAGGAGCGCGGCCCAAAGGCGCGGCTGTGGCGTGTCATCCTCGACCAGCCGCATGAAGGCCCAAAGGGCAAGCGTGATGGTGAGTGTAAGCGCGGCGTCGGGAATGAGGATGCGCGTGAAGAGATAAAGGCCGACCGAGGTGGCGAGCAGGATTCCGGCGTAAACGCCGGTGGGTTCACCAGCGGCCCAGCGGCCGAAGCGGTACATGACCCAGCAGAGGAGCACAACAATCAGCGCGAGGGGCAGGCGTGCGGCCCAGTCATGCACGCCGAAAAGGCGATAGGCTAAGGCCATCAACCAGTAGATGAGCGGTGATTTCTCAAGGTAGGCAACACCATCCAGGCGCGCGGTGACCCAGTCTCCGCTGGCGAGCATGTTGCGCGCGATTTGCGCTTGGACGGCATCGACATCGTCCATCAGGCGGGGCGGGCTTATGGCGTTGAGGCAGAAGACGAGAGCGGCGGCCAGTAGGACGAGTGATCCGCCGAGGTGCTTTTGCCGGGCGAGTGCGCCGGCCAGGCGAGGGGGGCAGGGGTTTCGATCTTCCACGTTCGTATCCATAGCATCAAGGTCAGGATTCCCCACAGATGATACCCCCAGTTGGCCTTTCGCATTTTGTGCTCGTCCATCATTTTGGCCAGGACAGGCCAATTGAAGAGGCCGGTCTGGTTGATGGCCTCCTGGTTGAGGCAATCATAGAGCAATGGCTCAAGGACGCCACGGAACCATTTGTGGATGGGGACATCGAGTCCGATTTTCGGGCGATTGAGCACCGCCTGCGGCAGTTTGTTTTTCATCAACTCGCGCAGGACAATCTTATTCGCCGTGCCATGGATTTTGAAGTGGTGGGGAAGGCGGCGGGCGAAATCAACGATGCGGTCATCCAGGAACGGCGGACGCGCCTCGACGGCGTGGGCCATGCTCATGCGGTCAACCTTGTAAAGGAGCGAATCGGGGAGCGAATAGGCGCGGTCGAACTCGAGAAAGCGTTCGGGCGAGTCGCCGTGCTGGAACGGGGATAGAAGATTGGCGAGGCTGTGCTGGTTTGCGAAGCGGAAAAGGCTGCGCAGTTGCTGGCGGCTGAAGGTGCCATTCCAAAAGACATGGGCTTCAGCCGGCGGGAGTGTTGCGCCCTCAAGGAAGCGCTTGAGCTTGTAATCGAAGCCGATTTTTTCATCGGAGGCAGGCATCAGACCAGCCACACGGCGGGCCGAGTTGAGCAGCACCGCAGGCATATGCGCTGCGTAGCGGTGATAGCGGTTTGCCTGGTAGGTGAGATAACCGCCGAAGAGTTCATCCGCACCCTCACCGGAGAGAGCCACTGTAGCGGTGGGTTTGGTGAGGCGGGCGAGAAACCAGACGGGAATGGCCCCGGCATCCGCGCCGGGCTCGTCGGAATAATAAGCCATGTCGAGAATGGTTTCGGCGAGGCCGGAGTGCTCGTTCAGGTCGAAGCTGGTGTGCCGGGTGCTGTAGTGCTCGCTGATGGAGCGGATGAAACCGGACTCATCGAATGAGTTGCCGTTGAAAGTAATGGAATAAGTCCGCAGCGGTTCCGCACTGTGCTGGGCGGCGTAATGTGCAATGGTGGAGGAATCCATGCCGCCGCTGAGCCAGATGCCGGCAGCCACCTCCGTGGGAAGTTGCTCGGCGACGGCCTGATGCAAAAGGGTGTCGAGCTCTTCCGCAGCATCGCCAAGTGTGGCCGGTGCGTGGGTTTCGCGGGGAGGCGGAAGATAGGAGCGTGTGGCAATTTTGCCATCGTGCCACTCCAGAAAGTGGCCGGGCCTGAGTTTGGTGATGCCCTGCACCAGGGTATGCGGGCCGGGGACGTAATTGAGGCCGAGGAAGCAGTTCAGGCCGTCGAGGTCGATTGTGCGCGGAACCGCGGGGTGGGCGAGGATGGCTTTCAGCTCGGAGCCGAAGTAAAGGTCGCGGTTGTGGAGCAGATAGTAGAGCGGCTTGACGCCCATGCGGTCGCGGACGAGCAGCAGTCGGCGCTCTTGTGCGGACCAGATGGCGGCTGCGAAAATGCCGCGGAACCGTTGGAAGGCATCGTTGCCCCATTCCAGCCAGGCGTTGAGCACAACTTCAGTATCGGTCCGGGTGCGGAAGGTGTGCCCGCGGTCGATGAGCTGGGCGCGCAACTCGTCATGGTTGTAAACTTCACCGTTGAATACGAGTGTGAAGCGGCGATCGACGCTATGTATGGGTTGGTCGCCGTTATCCAGGTCCACAATGCGCAGACGGGCGGCGCCCAGGGAGGCAAATTGCGTACTGTGGCCAGCCTGGTGATCAGGGCCGCGGTGGGTTATGCCTTGCAATGCGCTGTTGAGCACGCCGCCAGGCAGCTCATTGTAACAATGGGTGAAACCAGCTATGCCGCACATAGAGCGTACTTACTTTCTCAAAACGTGCATGATGAAAGAGCGGATAAGTGAATGTTAACAGCGAACAGGCACATTCACTTTGTTGACGGCCAGAATGACATGAAAGTAATTCTGCCTAAATTTCCATTTTGATATTGGACTGAAATGAATAAAAAGGGGAAGCGCGGAAGCAAGTAATTTGCGGGCGAATACAGATCGATTTCGCGTTTGTTGCAACAAAAGTTGGCAGACGGCTTTTCATGGAAATTCCAAGACGCCATGCGCCCTAGATACGGGCACATGGACTGGCCTGGAAGTAATGGATTTCGCTTATACGGGTTCGACTTCGATTCTTTTGGCCTCGCGGTCGAGGGTGATGAGTTTGAATTTCCGTACCTGGCCGGGGCGTATGGCCTCTTCGCCTTTTGCGGCGGACTTGTCCTGGCCCTTCCAGCGGGATTGAAGTTTTGCCGTGAGCGCGGAGAGGTCGGCGTGACCGGCGACGGGTGAAGCGGGGGCTTCAACTGCGGAGGCTTTGGCTCGGATGATGGCGATGACGCCTTCGCCAATTTCGGCTGAGGTGTCGCTGAGGACGCGGCCGGAGATTTGTTCACCGAGAGAGTGCTCGGCGAAGAACTCGTCGATTGAGGTGGGGACGAGCTGCTTGATGGATAGTTTGATCTGGCGCTTGTCGCTGTCGATGGCGAGGACTTTGGCCTTGACGATTTCGCCGAGTTTGAGCGCGTCCTGCGGATGGTGGATGCGCTTGTCGGGGACGATCTCGCTGACGTGTACAAGGCCCTCGATGCCTTCCTCAATTTGGACGAATGCGCCGAAGGGGGCGAGGCGGGTGACGGGGCCGGCGATCTGCGAGCCGACGGGATATTTTGCCGCCAGCTCGGACCAGGGGTTGGTGAGGGCCTGTTTCAGCCCGAGCGAAAGGCGACGTTCTTCCGGCTTGATGGCGAGGACGATGGCGTCCACCGCATCGCCTATTTTGAGAATGTCCGAGGGCTTTTTGACGCGTTGGGTCCAGCTGAGTTCCGAGAGATGGATCAGCCCCTCGACGCCGGGCTCGATTTCAACGAAAGCGCCGAAGTCCGCGAGTCGTGTGACGGTGCCGTTGACGCGCTGGTTAATCTGGTAGCGTGCGGGGACGGTTTCCCATGGCTCAGGCTGGAGCTGTTTGAGGCCGAGGGAGACGCGTTGGGATTCGGCGTCGATTTTGAGAATCTTTACGTCGATTTCCTGGCCGACAGTGAGCAAGTCGGCGGGGGAGTTGACGCGCGACCAACTGAGGTCGCCGACGTGGAGCAGCCCATCGATGCCGCCGAGGTCGATGAAGGCGCCGTAGCTCATGAGGGAGCGGACGGTTCCGCGGACAGTTTGGCCAACGGCAAGCGCCGCGCGGCGGCCCTGTGCACGCAGCATCGCCTCCTCTTCAAGAACGGAGCGACGGTCGACGACGGCGTCCTCGTCGGCGATGTCGAGCTTGGTGATGCGGACGGTGACCTCGGTGCCGACGAGCTTTTCCATCTCGGCGGCATCGCGCGTGCCGGTGCGGGATGCCGGCATGAAGGCGCGGAGGCCGATGTCAACAGTGAGCCCGCCCTTGACAACGCCGGTGACGATGCCGGTGATGGGCGTTTTGGAATTGAAGGCAGCTTCGAGGGCGGTGTAGTCGGTGGGCTGGGCAATTTTGAAGCGCGAAAGGGCGTAGTAACCGTCCTCGGTGCGGCCCTTGATGGAGACGGGGAACTTGTCGCCGGGCTTGAGGCTGGCGGCATGGTCGGGGAAGTCGGCGCGTGGGATGGTGCCTTCGATTTTGTAGCCGATGTCGAGGAAAACAAACTCGGGGCCGATGGAGATGACGGCGCCTTCAAGCTGGCGAGGTGCGTTGTCTGTGGAGCGCGGGCGCTTGTGCGCGGACTCGTACTCGGCGAAGAGTTCGGCAAAAGACTCGGCGGGCTCGTCGGGTGCGGCGGTTTGCGGCACGGGAGCGGTTTCGGCTTCGGCGATGGGCGGGGTGGGGTTCTGCTCTGGGTCGGTCATAAGCTCTGCCTATATTTTGACACGTGGACGAGGCGAAAAGCCGGGTCAGGGGACTCAGGCCAGCCTTGCAACACGTGTGCCCGCGGTCACCGAAGCGCCTGCAGGGGGTGGAGAGACTTGAGACAAGGGACAGAATCAAAACATGAAACATATCGCATCTTCAATGCAACTGACGCGCGCGGCAGATTATGCAATCCGCGTGATGATCCATCTGGCGATGGATGAAGAAGGGGCTAGACATTTATTGCCCGAGCTCGCCGCGGCGGCCGAAGTATCGCGGAGCTTCCTGTCAAAAGTGCTGCAAATGCTTGCGCACGAGGGCTTTCTGGCCTCATGGCGCGGGCAGGCAGGCGGGTTTGAGTTGATGGAGGCAGGGCGCCGCGCGACGGTACGGGAGATCATCGAGGCGATCGACGGGCCGGTGCATTTGAATGCTTGCCTGGTGTCGGGACAGGATTGCGACCGGAAGGCCTGGTGCCCGGCACACCCGGTGTGGGTGCGGGCGCAACGGGCGATGCTGGATGTTCTGAGCGCGACAACCATTGCAGAACTTGCCGAAGAGGCGAAAATCAACCTGAAAAACCGGTGCCAACTGTCGGATGAAGTGGTGAAGATTGCAATTGCAAGTTAATTGGAGATTATTTTTACATTGATTGGAGCAAAGGATCGCTCGGCAGGGCCCCGGGCGACTAGCAGGAAGGCGTTGAAGGCCTCGACGCGTCCATGTTTCATGCCGAGGATAAGATAAGCGCAGCCGGGCCAATGGGCCCCGTCGAGGTCGGCTTGCGACCATTGCGCCGGCCCCTCGGGGTGCGAGTGATAAAAGCCAATGATTGAGAGACCGCTGAGGCGGGCATTTTTTTGCGCAAGGATGAGGTCGGCCGGGGCGATGGAGTGGCGATGTGCGGGATCGGCGGGCTCGCTGTTGGCCGTGGGCAGGAAAGTTGAGACCGAGATGGCGGCAGCGGTTGCGAGGCCGAGGAGGATGCCGCAACACTCGTTGGGCGTTTCGGCAGAGGCATGGGCGCTGATGCCGGCAAAGAGTTCGGCGTTGATCTGCAGGGCATCCATGACACCAATTTAATGCAAAAGGATGCGGGCGCCTTTGCGTGGCAAGAGCGGCGCCCAGCGAAGGGGTTATTTTCCGGTTTGCCCGGATTGGTGCTTTTTGATTTCATCCATCAGCTTGATGACCTGGTCTTTTGACTGGTAGTTGGGGCTGGTGGCCAGCAATTTGTTCCAATCGGCGAGCGCGCCGGTGGCGTCCATCTTGCCCTCCCATTTGACGAGCCCGCGATTGAAGAGGGTGTTGGCATTATCGGGTTTGTCGGCGAGCGCGTGGTCGAATTCGGCTATGGCCTTATCGGCATCACCGGTATACCAGTAGGCGGTTCCCAAGTCGGTGCGGACGGAGACATCCGCCGGGTTGATTTTGAGGGCCTGTTCGTAATAATTGATCGCCACGGGATACTGCTTGGCGTCGTAATAAATGTTGCCGATGTTGGTGAGCAGCGCCGCATTTATTGGATCGGCCTTGAGCTGTTGCAAAAGCGGCGCGGCCTGTGAAGCCGCCATGGCCTGCAACTGGGCGTTGTCATTTTGCGCGGCGGGGGGATTGATTTGCGCGGAGGCAGCGGATGAATTGTTGCGGGAGGCGCCCGCGGGATGCAGAAGCAAGCCCAGTGCGATGCCGATGGCAAGACAGGCGGTGGAGAGGAGCAGCGCCTTGTAGACGGTCCATTGAAAGCGAGTGGAAACGTTATTTGGACTGGGCATTTGCCGCTCCTTGTTCGTTGCCGGTGTTGTTTTTGGCTTGAACTTGTTCAATCAGGTGCTCAACCTGTGCCTTGCGTTCGGGTTCAAGCTGGGGGTTGGTTTTGAGCAGTTGATTCCATGCCGCAAGCGCCCCTTTTGGATCCTTTTTGGCGTTCATCCGGATGGCGCCGAGATTAAAGAGGGCGTTGGGGTTGTTGGGTTCCTGCTCGAGGACCTGGTTGAGCTGCGTGATTGCGCCGTTGGGATTGCCGCTTTGAAATAACGCGCCCGCAAGTTTGACGCGCACAGCGGAATTTTTAGGGTCGGCCTGCGCGGCTTTGCCGTAGTATTCGGCGGCAAGCTTGAACTGGTGGCCTTCATAATAGGTTGCGCCGACCTGCTCGAGGACCTTGCTGTTCCTGGGGTCGGTTTTGAGTTTGTTGAGGAGCGGGGCGGCCTGTGTGTCGGCCATTTTTCGAATGTCCTCGAGGGTGGGCTGCTTGGCGTTGGCTGCCACAGGCGCGGGTGCTGTAGTCGGCGCGAGGGATTGGGTTTCAGCCGACGGCGGCGTCACGGTTTGCAGGTGGCCGGCGCGCAGAACATAGCCGATGGCGAGGCCGATGATGAGGCTGAGGCCGGCCAGGATGTAGACCTGCAAGGGTTCGAGAGTGCGGCCAGGTGTGACGCCACCGGGCAAAATGTTCTTCATACTTCCTGCTCCTCAACCGGCAACCGCCGGCGTGGTGTTTGTTGGCTGCAAATCACTGACTCTACTGTATGCGTTTGTGAAGAAAGGATGCAGAGTCCATGTCACTCGTAGCTGTGACATAAAACACACCGCCGAAGCCTCGCGGGCTAGGCGCGGCGGTGAAGCAAGAGGAGGGCTAATAATCGGTGGTGCGGGTGCAGTGAATGGAGATGTGGAATGGTGGGGAGGAGAGCGCTTGACACGTACAGTTGGACGAGTGCATACATTTTTGGTGATTTGTTTGATTGCTGAATGTGGAGATCAGACCCCTTCAGTTGAATTCGTATGACGGAGGAATCAGAAAAGGGAAATGGTTATCGCGAAAGGGAAAATGTCACGAAAACGAAGAAATAATGTGACGCCCATCACGCTTATAATGAATGAGTTATATGGGAATTGCTGGAGTTTGAATGAATCAGGGAATACTGCTTGAAAAATGTACAGAAATGACTTTTGAGTAAAATGACAAGAATGTCATAACACGGTTTTATCTTATTGAAATTACAAATAGTTATCATCTGTGACGTGAATCACGACGTTTAAACATCGAGAAAATGTATGGTGCTGATGTACTGAAAAAGAACTGAAATGGGAAATATACCCGGCAAAATTGGGTGGCCATTTCAGAAAAAACAGTACAAGTGTGCAATAGGAGGCTTCACTCACATGAGACGTACATTCATTCTCGGCTTGATGATTTTAGCGACTTCGGTATTTGCGGCCGCGCAGATCACCACAATCACCAACGACGTACTCGGCGCCCACTTGAATTACGGGCGTGGTTGCCCGGCCTGCCATGCACCGCACAGCGGCGCATTCGGCAATGGCTTTTCAACCTCCGATACCACAACCGGCAACGTTGCACTCTGGGGCCAGGACGTATCACCTCTGAGCGGATACGGCGGCACGCTGCTTTTCGGTCAGATGGACAACGGCACGACCTTTAACGAGCCGCTTCCTTCTTCGTTTGCAACCAGCACGCCCGACGTGGGCGGATTGATGACCTGCTTGAGCTGCCATGACGGCAACTATGCCAAGGGCGGCCACATGCTGAACCAGGTCTATGAGACCCTTCCGGTCACCTACGGGCCGGTCAAACCCCCAACACTGCTTGGCAATGACGGCACGACAGCCGGCAACTACCTGAACGACCACCCGGCTGGCTTGAATGCGGTGTTTAGCTGCAACACGCAGCAACTGCTCC
>JAJXXN010000094.1 GCA_021781075.1 Acidobacteriota bacterium
ATGAAGCCGGGCGCGGTGGTGGTTGGTGTGGAGCCGGAACTGGCCGGGGACACGGCGGAGAGTTTCAAGAAGGGCGAGATTGTGGGCTGGGCGGCGGAGCTGACAAGCCGCACGATTGCGGATGGATTGCGGACGCAGAGCGTGGGCGTGAAAAACTTTGCGCTCATCCGCGAGTATGTGGAGCGGATAGTGACGGTGACGGAGGCAGAGATCCGCGCGGCGATGCGGGCGATTGTGTCGGCGACCAGGTTGGTCCCGGAACCGAGTGGCGCGGTGGCTGCTGCCGCGCTGCTGTTCCATGGCGCGGAACTGCCGGAGTACAAGAGGGCGGTGGCGGTGGTGAGCGGGGGGAATGTGTCGCCGGAGATGCTGGCGAGCGTGCTGGCGGAGCGTGGTTGAAGGGGGATTTCCTTTCAGCGGTGGAGGTGTGATGCGGAGCCTGATTGTGCTGGCAAGCGCGATGCTTATTGTAGCTGTGGATGCGGCGGCGTTGGCGCAAAAGAACGGGACGGACCTGGAGAAGGCGCTGGCGGGCCCGCGGGCGACGGTGCTGCGGGAGACGATGCTGTATGTTGTCCCGGACAAGCAATCAGACAAGGTGGCGCGCGTGCAACCGGGCCGCGAGCTGGTGGTGGCGCAAGTGAGCGGCCCGTGGGTGCGGGTATTTGCCAACACGGATGTGGAGAAGGAGCGCGAAGAGGAGCAGCCGGTCTTTGGTTCGGAGCCAGCTCCGCCGGTGAGCGGCTGGATGGAAGCCCGGGGCGTGGTGAAAGAGACGACCGCGGGAGGGGACGCGGTGCTGATGGGTGAGGCGGCCAATGAGGAGGCGCTGGCGAGCGACCCGAAGGGGCCGGCGAATGCGGCTCGGAGCGCGAGGCTTTTGTACCGGCGGCTGGTGGAGATGTTCCCGGACTCGCCGTATGCGGCGGAGGCGATGTGGCGTGCGGCGGACATCCGCTGGCAGATTGAAAAGGCCGATGCGGCGACGCTGTCCTCTTCGCATGAGAAGGACCCGGTGCTGCGGGAGGGGATGTATGAGGATGAGATGAAAAAAATTTTGAAGTCCTACCCGCGGTCGCGGCAGGCCGAGCTTGCGGCCTTTGAGCTGCTGGACAACAAACTGTGCGGCGATTGGCAGGGGGATGTGAAATGCCCGGCGCGTGAATCGGCGCTGTATGAAAAATATGCGGCGGAATATCCGGATGGTGTGAAGACCGCCGAGGCGCTTTATCTGGCGGTGTACCGCCAGGCGAGCATCGGGGACATGCTGCAGGCCGAGGGTGGGAAAAAAGAGGCGGAAGCGGCACGTCGCCATGCGCACGAGCTGGCGGCGCACTTGAAAGAGAAATTTCCGCACTCGGATTATTCCGTGCGCGCGGGTGCGGTGGTGTACAAATTGGATGAGGGAATCCCTGTTTACGGGATCGACCTGCAATAAATTGCAGCCAGTAGCCCAGAAGCATTGTGTTGCTTGCCGTCCTGCCTGTTTCAAATTTTCCGGAGGGTCCCGTGAACGACTATTTGATGTCAGCTATCCTGGGGATTGTGGAGGGCCTGACCGAGTTTTTGCCGGTCAGTTCAACAGCCCACTTGCGCATTGCCGAAGCAATGATGAACCTGCCGCTGGATGACGCGTACTGGAAGATGTACACGATCGTGATTCAGGCAGGGGCAATTCTTGCGTTGTGTCTGCTTTTCCTGGGGCGCATTACAGAGTTTTTGCGCACCTTTCCGCAGGGTGAGGGCGGTGACCGGACGATCTGGAACCACCCGGTATCGCTGACGATGATCGCCTTCGCCTGCACCTCCGCGCCGGCGCTTGCGCTGCATCACTGGAGCGACCAGCATTTGGGCAGTTTGAAGGTGATTGCACTGGCGCTGCTGGTTGGCGGCGTGGTGATGTGGATCATCGATGCATGGAGCGTGCGCCAGGAGGCGACGACGAGCGACGTGGAGGAGATGAGTTTCATCCAGTCGGTATGGATTGGCCTCTGCCAGACGCTCTCGGCGGTTTTCCCCGGCACATCGCGTTCGATGTCAACCATTGCAGCAGGGCAGATTGTCGGGCTTTCGCGGCCGGCGGCGCTGGAGTTCAGCTTTTTGCTCTCCATACCAACCATGATTGCCGCCACCGGCTATGACCTTGTGAAGGAGTTGCACCCGAGCAAGCTGTTGCTTTCAGCCGGGGAACATGCGCGCGTGGTGATGACCAGCGAGCGGTGGATTGTGCTGGCGATTGGCTTTGTGGTTTCGTTTATAGTCGCGCTGGGCGTGGTGGAGTGGTTTTTGCATTGGGTGCGGAGGCATGGGCTGATCCTGTTTGCCGTGTACCGGATTGCGCTTGGCGGGGCGCTGCTGGTGTGGGGAACAAGGTTTATCGGCAACTGAGAAGCATCCTATAGAATGATGGCAAGAAAAAGGATCGACCAGTTTCGGTCCTCTTTTCTTGCGCAAAAATCCGCCGATGAACATGAACGGGGCATTGGGCGATTGCGTGTTGCCGTTACGTGGCAGCGTGATTTTCATCACCGTCAGTCATCCGCAATTCGCGCTATAAAGGAACCGGGTCCGGCGTAGTAAATCGGCGGATTTCAAGGGCAGGCCGAGCGCGTGGGCACCGAAGCTGTTGGAGGAAGCCATGCCGCTCATTACGCCACCATCACCCCCCAGCGACGACAAGAGATGGAAGATCGTGAGCGGCACGATGCGCCGCCACGGCTTTGCGCGTTCCGCGTTGATTGAGACGCTGCACACGGTGCAGTCGTCGTTTGGCTACCTGGACAAGGGCGCGGTTGAGTATGTGGCCAAGTCGCTGCATGTGCCGTTGAGCCAGGCGTATGGGGTGGTCACGTTCTACCACCATTTCAGTTTGAAACCTCCGGGGCGGCACACGATGACGCTGTGCCTGGGCACGGCGTGTTTTATCAAGGGCGCGAGCCGGTTGATTGACGACGTGGAAGGCCACCTGCAATTGAAGGTGGGGCAGACGAGCAGGGATGGGGGCATCAGCCTGATGACGGCGCGCTGCGTGGGCGCATGCGGCCAGGCGCCGGTGGTGCTGGCCGACAGCGAATTGCTGAGCGAGATGACACCGGAGCGCGCAGTGGAGCAATTGGAAAGGTGGACGGTGGAATGAACCTGGAGGAATTGAACCAGATTGCGGATGCAGTACGCGCCGAAAACGGGAAATATGATTACGCGGTGAATGTGTGCCAGGGCACGGGCTGCCTTGCCCAGCATGCGGACCAGATTCAAGCTGCGATTGGCGCGTCGGCGGCGGCTGCGGGCAAGAATGTCCAGGTGCGGCGCGTTGGCTGCCTGGGGTTTTGCGCGGCCGGCCCGTTGGCGCAGTTGGAGCCGGAGGGGCACCTGTTGAAGGGCCTGAGCGTGGCCAGGGCGGATGAGGTTGTGAGTTCCCTTGGGGGATCGCCGCCGCCGGGGTTGCAATGCGAGCTGAGCGAACTGGTTGAAAAGCAGGTCCAGGTGGTGCTTGAAAACTCAGGGAAGATTGACCCGGAAAAAATTGATGAGTACATTGAACGCGATGGTTATCAGGGGCTGGTGAAGGCGCTGACGGAGCTGCGGCCGGTGGATGTGGTGCAGCAAATCACGGAGAGCGGATTGCGGGGGCGCGGCGGCGGCGGCTACCCGACCGGCTTGAAGTGGGGGATGGTGGCGAAGGCCGCGCCCGGGCAGAAGTATGTCATCTGCAATGGGGACGAGGGCGACCCCGGTGCGTTCATGGACCGGAGCGTGCTGGAGAGCGACCCGCAGCGCGTGATAGAGGGGATGGCGATTGCGGCGTACGCGGTGGGCGCGAGCAAGGGCTACATCTATGTGCGCGCCGAGTACCCGTTGGCGGTGAGCCGGTTGACGTCGGGGTTGCGCGAGGCGCGGCGACGCGGATTTTTGGGCAACAACATCTGCGGGACGCCCTTCGATTTTGACATTGAGATACGCATTGGCGCGGGCGCATTTGTCTGCGGTGAGGAGACGGCGCTCATTGCGTCGATTGAAGGATTGCGCGGAGTGCCGCGGGTGCGCCCGCCGTACCCGGCGTCGGCGGGGTTATGGGGCAAGCCGACCTTGATCAACAACGTGGAAACATTCGCCAATGTGCCGCCGATACTGCGCAAGGGGGGTGCGTGGTTTGCGAAGGTGGGCACGGCGAAGAGCAAGGGGACGAAGGTCTTTGCGCTGTCGGGGAAGATCCGGAACACCGCGCTGATCGAAGTGCCGATGGGGATCACGCTGCGCGAGATTGTGGAGGGGATAGGCGGCGGTGTGCCGGAGGGACACAGCTTCAAGGCGGTGCAGACGGGTGGACCATCCGGTGGTTGCATCCCGGCAGAGCTGATGGATATTGAAGTCAGCTACGAGTCGCTGATTCAGGCCGGGTCAATGATGGGCTCGGGCGGCATGATCGTGATGGACGACAGCTCGTGCATGGTCAACGTGGCGAAGTTCTTCATGGAGTTCTGCATGACCGAGTCCTGCGGAAAATGCATTCCGTGCCGCGCGGGGACGGTGCAGATGTTCGAGCTCCTCGCCAAAATCTGCGAGGGGCGGGCAACGATGGACGACCTGGATCTGCTCATTGACCTCTGCTCCACGGTGAAAGAGGCAAGCCTATGCGGCCTGGGGCAGACCGCGCCCAACCCGGTGCTGAGCACGTTGCGCTACTTCAAGCAGGAGTACATTGAGCACATCCAGAACAAGAGATGCCCGGCGGGGGTTTGCACCATCAAGCACGAGGAGGTGCCGGCATGAGCGCGGCGACCGAGATCAAAACCCTCATCATTGACGGCAAGGACGTGAGCGCGCGGCCGGAGCAGACGGTGCTGGAGGTGGCGCGGGAGAACGGCATTGAGATTCCCACGCTCTGCCACTTGGACGGCCTGACGGATGTGGGGGCGTGTCGGCTGTGCCTGATTGAGATCAAGGGGCAGACGAAGCTCCAACCGGCGTGCGTGACGCGCGTGGAAGAGGGGATGGAGGTCCAGAGCGACTCGGAGCGTCTGCGGAAGCACCGGCGGACGATCATCGAGCTTCTCTTTGCCGAGCGCAATCACATCTGTTCTGTTTGTGTTGCCAACGGGAACTGCGAGTTGCAGTCGCTGAGCCAGGAACTGGGCGTGACGCATGTTCGGCTGCCCTACCGCAACCCCGAGCTGACGGTGGATGCGTCGCATGAGCGCTTCACCTGCGACCACAACCGCTGCATCCTGTGCACGCGCTGTGTGCGGGTGTGTGCGGAGATTGAGGGGGCGCATGTGTGGGATGTGATGGGGCGCGGGGCTGGCTGTCGGGTGATCACGGACCTGGCGCAGCCGTGGGGCGAGTCCAGTTGCACGCGCTGCGGCAAATGCGTGCAGGTGTGCCCGACGGGCGCGTTGTATGAAAAGGGCAAGGTGGGGATTGAGCGGCCGAAGCACCCGGAGTTTTTGCCCTACCTGAACCTGATGCGGGAGGCGCAATGAGCAAGTTGAAGGTGGCGACGGTATGGCTGGACGGGTGCTCGGGATGCCACATGTCCTTTCTTGATCTGGATGAGAGGCTGCTGGAGTTGGCGGAGAAGATTGAAATTGTGTACAGCCCGCTGGTGGACCGGAAGGATTATCCCGACGAGGTGGACCTGGCGCTGGTGGAGGGTGCGGTGGCGTCGGTGGATGACGAGGCCAAGATCAGGAAGATCCGCGCGCACACGAAATTTTTGATAGCGATGGGTGATTGCGCGGTGACGGGGAATGTGCCGTCGATGCGCAACCCGATCGGGCCGGAGGCGATTTTGGACCGGGCGTACAAGGAGAATGCCACGGCGCAGCAGCAGATCCCTACGCTGGTGGTGCCACGGCTTTTGAGGACGGTGCGCCCGATCCATGAGCATGTGAAGGTGGACCTTCATTTGCCGGGCTGCCCGCCCTCGGCGGATACATTTTATGCGGTGTTGAGCGCGTTGCTGGCCGGCGAGACGCCGGACGTGTCGGCGCTGACGAGATTTGGAGCCTGAGCGATGACGAAGACCATCACCATCGACCCGGTGACGCGGCTCGAAGGCCACGGGAAGATCACCATTGAGTTGGACGCGCGCGGCGAGGTGAAGACGGCGCATTTCCATGTGACGCAGGTGCGCGGCTTTGAGAAATTTTCCGAAGGGCGGCCGTTTTATGAGATGCCGGCGTTGATGGCGCGCATCTGCGGCATCTGCCCGGTGAGCCATTTGCTGGCGAGCGCGAAGGCCTGTGAGGCCATCATGGCGGTGGAGATCCCGGAGACGGCGGCGCAGTTGCGGCGGATGCTGAATTTGGCGCAGATGGTTCAGTCGCACGCGCTGAGCTTCTTTTATCTTTCGTCGCCGGATTTGCTGCTGGGCATGGATTCGGACCCGGCTGCGCGGCACATCTTCACGGTGGCGGCGAGCTACCCGGAGTTGGGGCGCGCCGGGGTTGGATTGCGGCGGTTTGGGCAGCACATCATCGAGCTGCTCGGCGACAAGCGCATACACCCGGGCTGGGTTGTGCCGGGGGGCGTGACCGAGCCGCTGACGGTGGCCAAGCGCGATGAGATCCTGGGGATGCTGCTTGATGCGCGGGTGGCGGTGCAACTGGCGCTGCGCAGTTACAAGGAGATCACCTACCGCTTTGAGGACGAGATTGCGCACTTCGCCAATTTCCCGTCGATGTTCCTGGGGCTGGTGAACGGGGACGAGTCGGCGGAGTTCACCGACGGCGCGCTGCGTTTGATTGACGCGAATGGAAAGATCATTGAGGACGGCATCCGGGCAAAGAGGTTCACCGAGGTGATGGGTGAGGCGGTTGAGCCATACAGCTACACGAAATTTGTTTACTACAAGCCGTTCGGTTACCCGGAGGGCTGTTTCCGCGTGGGCCCGCTGGCGCGGTTGAACATTGTGAAGACGATGGGGACGCACCTGGCCGATGCGGAGTTGCGGCAGTTCAAGCAACTTGAAAATGGCCCAGTGCGCAGCTCCTTCCATTACCACTACGCGCGGCTGATTGAGATGCTGCACGGGATAGAGAAGATTGAGGAGATTCTGAACGACCCGCTGATATTGGACAAGCATGTGCGTGCGACGGCGGGCGTGAACCGCCTAGAGGGGGCGGGGCAGGCGGAGGCGCCGCGCGGCACGTTGATGCACCACTACAAGGTGGATGAGGACGGCAAGATGACCTGGGCGAACCTGATGGTGGCCACGGGCCTGAACAACAACGCGATGAACCAGGGAGTTTTGCAGGCGGCGCGGTTTTTTGTGAAGGAAGGCAGGCTGAGCGAGGGAATCCTGAACAGGATGGAGGCGGTGGTGCGGACCTTTGACCCGTGCCTGAGCTGCTCAACCCATGCGTGGGGCAAGATGCCGCTGTTGATTGAATTGAAGGACGCGGAGGGGAAACAGATCGGCGAGGCGCGGCGTTGAAGGTGCTGGTGCTGGCCTGCGGCAACCCTTTGCGCGGCGATGATGGAGTGGGGCTGGTGCTGGCGCGTCATGCCGAGGAGTGGGCGGCGGAACGCGGGCGGGCGGTGAAGGTTCAAACGCAGATGCAGTGGACACCGGAGCTGGCCGAGGAGATTGCCGCGGCACATGCGGTGGTTTTTCTGGATTGCGCCGTGGATTTGGCGCCGGGGGAAATTTGCGCCCGGGAAGTGGGAGCGGCGGGTGATTTGCCGCCTGCGTCACACCATTTGGATGCGGCGGAGCTGCTTGCGCTTGCGCGGGGCCTGTATGGCCGCGAGCCCAGGCGGGCAGTGGCGCTGACCATTGGAGCGGCGCATCTGGGTATGGGCGAGGGGCTGAGCGTGGAGGTTGAGGCGGCGCTGCCGGAGGCGCGCGCGCTGCTGGAACAAACGCTGAAGGATTGTCTGAAGGACTGATTATTCTTTTTTGTTGTTAGCCCGTCTTGCCGCAGCCCAGCCTTCTTTCACAATCTGCCTGGCGCGGCCCACGGCCAGTGCATCGGCCGGCACGTCTTTTGGAATGCACGACGCCGCGCCCACATAGGCTCCGTCGCCGATGGAGAGCGGCGCGACAAGCGTGGAGTTGCTGCCGATGAAGGCGCCCTTGCCGATTTTGGTCTTGTGTTTGTGGACGCCGTCGTAATTGCAGGTGATGGTGCCAGCGCCGATGTTGGCCGCCTCGCCCACCTCCGCGTCGCCAATGTAGGCAAGGTGGTTGGCCTTGGCACCGCGCGCGATCTTTGATTTTTTAATCTCGACGAAGTTTCCGATGTGGGCCTCGGGGCCGATTTCGCTCTCCGGGCGGATGTGCGCGAAGGGGCCGATCTTCGCGCCGTCGGCGATGGAGCTGTCGGTCAGGACGCAATTCTGGCGGACGAGGACATTTTGCCCGATGGTGCAGTTTTCAATGACGGTGAAGGAGCGGATGCGGGAGCCGGTGCCGATTTTAGTTTGGCCGAGAAGCTGCACGAATGGCTCGATGATGGAGCCTGGCGCGGCCATGACTTCGTCGTCGATAACACAGGTCTCGGGACGCGGGATGATGACACCTGAATCGATGAGTCGCTGGGCGGTGCGCAGAGGACTTGAATGGCTCACGGAGTGCTCCTGAGATTCAAGGTAGAGAGTGGGGGGAAGCGGAGTCAAATTCACGTGGAATTCATCGGCGGCGTGGGCGGACTTGACCGGCGCAAGGAGATGGGCATATGCTGCACTCGGTTTATCTGCCATTTTAATTGGCGTCACTTCCTTGGCCGCCAAGGCCCACAGACGAGGGTTCCAATGTCGACGAAAAGCAATCCGCAGCCGTTGCTGGTGCAACGCGCTGCCGTACTTGGTGCGGGAACCATGGGTTCGCGCATCGCAGCCCATCTTGCGAACGCAGGGATACCCGTAGTGTTGCTGGACCTGCCCGGCAAGGACGGGGCAAAGCCTTTTGCGGCGCAGGGGCTGGAGGCGATATTGAAAGCCAAGCCGGCCTCGTTTTATGAAGCGGGCGCGGCGTCGCTGGTGACCACCGGGACATTTGACGACGACCTGGCCAGGGTTGGCAATTGCGATTGGGTCGTGGAGGCGGTAACGGAGGACTTGGCGATCAAGTCGGCGCTGTTGAAGCGGGTGATTCCGCATTTGAAGCCCAATGCGATTTTGACGACGAACACGTCGGGATTGCCAGTGGGCAAGATTGCCGCGGCGCTGGAACCGGAGATTGGGGCGTTCAAGTCGAGATTTTTTGGGACGCATTTTTTCAACCCGCCGCGGTATATGCGGCTGCTGGAGATTATTGCCGCGCCGGAGACGGATCGC
>JAJXXN010000349.1 GCA_021781075.1 Acidobacteriota bacterium
GGATTGGGAAACGGCTGATTGGAAGCAAACCATGCCGCCTGTGTGTGCCCATGCGGGCTGATAATTGGCAGGTCGCGGACACTTGCATGGAGTGCGCGCGCAATTTTTCTTGCTTCGGTATCGGCGGGAAATAATCGGTCCTCGTGAAGCGCCATCGTCTGCCGCAACCTCCGTTCCGGGAATCACAGTGGTCTGACCACATTATACCCACGACGCAGCTTCCTCCCCCAACATATATTCCTCCGCACTGGCGGACTGCGCACGGCGAAAAACCGCATGGCGCTGCTGCCCTGGACGCCCGGGAGCCTGTTTGTCATGGATGTTATGCTCAATACGAAACAGATGAAAAGCATGAAACCGTCAAATTCCCAAAAAACGGCGGATCGTCAAACGCACCTGGAATCCCAACTCGCCATGCAGGTGGTCAAGCATATACGCCGGCTGGTCGAGGCGGGGAAACTCAAGCCGGGCGACAAATTACCGCCGGAGCGGGAGCTTGCCCGGAAGCTGAAAATCAGCCGGGCCTCATTGCGCAGCGGCATCGGCTACCTGGCGGCCACAGGTGTTTTGAATGTGCGCCACGGCGTTGGCGCATTTATCGCCGATGACCCGCCGGTCTTTGCCAGTTCATCCTTCAATTTGATTGGCGCGTTGCATGGCTTCCAGCCCTGGCAAATGTTTGAAACCCGGTTGATCCTGGAAAGTCAGTTGGCCGCACTGGCAGCCGGGCGCAGCCGCAAGGAACATCAACTGGCTTTGGCCGGAGAGGTTGAAAAATTGTTTGCCTCCCTGGACCGGCCTGCGGAGTTTCTTGTCCACGACATGAATTTCCACCGCATACTGGCACAGGCCTCGGGGAACCCCGTGCTTGCGGCGATAATGGAAACACTCACCCTGGCGTTTTACAGGGAAAGAAACAAGACAGTCGAGCACGCCAAAGACATGCGCGATGCCGCGGAAATGCACAAGCTTATCTTGAAGGCCATCCGTATGCGCGACGCCGTGAAAGCGCGCACTTTGATGGAACGCCACTTGACCGCATCCATGGAAGCGCAGAGCGTCGAAAAGCACGGCCGCCGCAAGCCATCCGGCCGGTAACCCCGCATCTTCACTCGCTGTTTTCACCGCTGTGGTGCGCGCCGACCCGCCTTGGGCAAAAACTTGCGCCAGCCCCACGGTCGCCATTGAGGGGAATTTGTCATTGCGGAATTTGGTTGATTAACCGGGGTCCCTCAGTGCCTCGTTTCCAGTTTTTCCATTGTTCCGTCCGGCAAGCCGCTGCAGTTTGTTATTTGTGTGTGCGTGGTCGCGGCGGCATTGAGAGGCGGCGCATCCATCGGCAAACGAAGGTCATCCAAACGCAGCGCCTCCACATCGCGCATCCAAATGGCGGGGCGTTTGTCGGCCTCCATGATGCGCACCTCCACGTGGCTCAGGTCAAGGTTGCGGACGTGGCGCAGGTAGAAGCCCGTGGCGGGGACTGCGCCAAACATCTCCGGCTCGGGATATTTTGTCTCCAACTCGGCGGGCAGGAGTGCCGCCATCGCGCTGCTGCCGCCCCCAACCTGCTCAAAGAAACAATCGCTGATCTGAATGTCCTCGATGGGGTGGTCGGGGATGCCGGCAAGGATGGATGGAATCTGCCCGGCGCCGGAGCTGGTGATGTGGCTGACCAGGACGCGGCGAATGGCGCCGATGGGGCTGCCGGCCGGCGCGCGCATGCGGCTGCCAAGCCGCATGAAGATGGGCGCGCTGCGCACATCGCGCATGACGATGTTGCTGATGGTGATGTCCTCGCAGATGGCGCCATCCACGCTCTCAATCGCAACCCCACGGCAGCTTTCGAAGACGCAATTGTCGATGACGATGCGGCGGAATCCGCCATTCGATTCAGTGCCGAGCTTGATGCGGCCTGTGGGCGGCCAATGCAAATCAGTAGCCGGCTTCCAGGTTGCGTCCGCCACGGAGCCAAGCGCGTAATTGCCTGTGACAAAGCAATTGGAGATGGTTACGTCTTCGGTTGCGCGCAAATAACCGAGCGCATAGGAACTCTTGAGGCAGATGCCATCGTCCCAGGGCGTGTTGACGGTGCAGCTTGTGATGCGGACATTGCGGCAGCAATCAATATCCATGCCGTCGCGGTTTGAATCAATGGCCAGTTGGTCGATGGAGAGATTGTCAACACCGGTGGCGAGAATTCCAAACCAGCCACCGGCCTTGAGGGTGAAATCACGCAAAATCACATTGCGGCAATTCTTGAGCGCGATGGCCTTGCTGCCAACCCCCGGGCGGGCGGGATCCGGCTGGTCCTTTTCGAAATCGAACCCACGGGCCAGACCTTTGCCCCAGATCATGCCCGGGCCGGTAATCGAAATGTCGTTGAGCCCTTCGCCCCAAATCAGGGAGTTGTGCCAGTGATTGTGCCCGAAGTCCTGATAGGCTTCCCCGGGGGCGTTGTGCGGCTCGGCAGGGTCGTAACCCGGATCGTTTTCAGCTGCCGGGTTTTCAGCGGCCAGAATCACCGCCCCGTGGTCAAGGAACAAACCCACGTGGCTTTTGAGACGAATTGAATACGAGCGGTAAACTCCGGCGGGAAAGAATACCGTGCCTCCGCCGGCCTTAGCCGCAGCGTCGATGGCCTGGTTGATTGCGATTGAATCGATGGCGGCGCCGTCGCCTTTGGCGCCAAAGTGGCTCACATTCCACGCAGCGTCCTGATTCGCAGTGGATGGTGAAAACATGGAACGCGCGGCTTGGCCGCGGACAGGAAGCAAGCCGGCAGCCGCGGATGCCAAACCCCATCGCAAAAACTCTCTTCTTTTCATGGCACGAACCATCTCTTGCCGCATCCTTTCACAATGTGCGTTCACATCCGGCGCAAAGGCCGTTCCGCGTCTCGAAGCACTTCAGGGCTGGAAAAGTGAATTCGCTTTGCCATGTCAACCACGCCGCGCCCGCGGCGGGCATGGGACGGGCGGCGGCACCACTTTCCACTGAAGAATATTCAACCTTGCCCGCGCGCCACAAAGCAACAGTGGCAACCGGCGGCAATCTATTGATGATTGATTGTCGAGGCGATGCAGGCCGCGCCGAATCCATTATCAATATTCACAACTGCCACGTTGGGGGCGCAACTGTTGAGCATCCCGAGCAATGCGGCAATCCCATGGAAGGATGCGCCATAACCGATGCTGGTGGGCACGGCAATGACCGGGGCATTGACCAGGCCCGCGACGACAGAGGGAAGCGCACCCTCCATGCCCGCACAGACAATCAGCACACGCGCCTGGCAAAGACGCTCCTTGTGCGCAAAGAGCCGATGGATCCCGGCCACGCCCACATCGGCGATCAATTCCACCTCGTTGCCCAGCAACCCGGCCGTGACCATGGCCTCCTCGGCCACAGGCAGGTCGCTAGTCCCCGCGCAGAGGATTGCGATTGATCCTTTGCCGCGTTCACACGCGCATTGCGCAAGGGTGATGGTCCGGGCTCGCTCGTTGTAGACCGCGGTGGTTTTCGACCCGGCTGGCGCAACCCGCTCAACCTCGTCATACTGGCCGCGTGTTGCGCGCGTGGCCAGCACATTGCCCCCCGCCGCGGCCATCGCCCAGAAAATATCGGCAACCTGCGCCGGTGATTTGCCTTCACTGTAAATCACCTCGGGCAGGCCGGTGCGCAGAGGTCGATGATGGTCCAGCTTGGCGAAACCCAAATCCTCAAAGGCAAAATCCCGCAGCGCTTGGAGCGCGTCGGCCACGGAGATGCGCCGCGCCTCAACATCGGACAGCATGGCCTCAATGCGCGCGCGGTCCATCATTTCGCCCCGTTGCCTGCAGTCCAGGCTTCGAGCGCGCACTGCATGATTTGCTTGAGTGGAATTGAATTTTTCTCCGCCAGCTCCCTGCACACGTCATACTCAGGGGCGGCATTCAAGACATTGCCCTCGGCATCGCGCGCCAACTTGACGGGGACAGCGCCCCACGGCGTTTGCACCTCACGGAACTCCCGCGCCAACTCGTAGCGCTCTTCCATGCGCCAGCGCACACCGAGGGTGCTGCTTTCGCGAAAGAGCAGGTCGCGCATCACGCCCAGGTCCCCCGGTTTTGCCAGGATGGTGAGCAGGATGCCGCTCCTGCCTTTTTTCATTTGCAGGGGCGTGCGATACACGTCGAGCGCGCCGGCCTTGAGCAGGGATTCGGCGAGGTAGCCGACCAGTTGCGGGTTCATGTCATCGACCGCCGTTTCAAGCACCGCAATCCGCCTTGACCCGTTTTCTTGCACGGTGTCCTCCACCTTCGCAGTCAGCAGCCGGAGCAGGTTGGCTTCGCCAGCCATCTCGCGGCTGCCCGCGCCGTAGCCGGTGCGCTCAATGCGGGCTGGTGGAAGCGGTTTGTACTCGACCTCGAGCATCCGGAGCAATGCCGCACCGGTCGGCGTGATGCGCTCCATCTCCGCGCCACTTGAATAAACGGGCGCGTCCTGAAGCAGCTTCAATGTGGCTGGCGCGGGCACGGGCAATCTGCCATGCTGGCAATCAACCGTCCCATTTCCCACATTCAAATTGGAGGCGAACCATTTTTCCACGCCCAGCCACTCCGCTCCACGCGCCGAGCAAACAAGATCGACCATCGTGTCCACCGCCCCAAGCTCGTGAAAATGCACCTTCTCAACCGGGAGGTCGTGAATTTCCGCCTCCGCGGCGCCCAACAGTTCAAATGCCTTCGCGGCCCGCGCCTGAACGCTGGCGGCAAGGGGTGCGGCATGAATGATGCCCAAGATCGAAGAGAGGTGCCTGTGCGGAGTTTTTTCATTTTTCCCGTTGCTGTCCCGGGCAATCTGAAGATCCACCTTTGTCCCACCGATGCCTCCGCGGAGCACCTTGCGCGCCTCAAGTTTCGCGCCGAGGCGCAGCGACTCGGCCGCCTCATTCAACACGGCAATCGGCACACCGGCATCCACGAGGGCGCCCAGCATCATGTCGCCGCTGATTCCGGAAAAGCAGTCTAGATATCCGATCCGCATGATGAATTGATTCTATCCCGAATCTGGGAAGCCGCTCAGTTGCCGGGGTCCGCGCGCCGCAGCACCTCAACCGGCAGCAGTTGATTGAGCGAGCCGGAGTGAAAACCCGCCGTATCGAGCGCCACATATTGATAACCCGCGGCACGAACCGCAGCCGTGAGGGCATCAAACATCTCCAGCGTCAAAGCGCGCCCCATCTCGCCGCGCGCAATCTCGATGCGGGCAATCTCCCCGTGGTGCCGCACGCGAAACTCACGAAAGCCCAGGCTGCGCAGGGAAGCTTGCGCGGTTTCAATCTGCGCAAGCACCTCCCGGGTGACCGCGAGGCCATAGGCAACGCGTGATGAAAGGCAAGGGGCGGCTGGTTTTTCCCATGGCGCAAAGCCCGCCTGCTGCGCCAATGAACGAATCTCCGCCTTTGTCAAACCTGCATCCGCAAGTGGCGCGAGCACCCCATGCAGGGTGGCGGCGCGCTGGCCCGGGCGGTAGTCGCGCGTATCGTCGGCATTCATGCCATAGGCGATTTTCTCGAATCCCAACTCCCGGCCCAAGGACAGCATGTTGCGGAAAAGCTCATCTTTGCAGTGAAAACACCGGTCCGCATCATTGCGAAAATAATCCGGGTTACTCAACTCGTGGGTGTTGATGATGCGCAGCGGAATTCCCCGCTGGGCGGCGAAGTCACAGGCCGCCCCAAACTCACTGCGCGCAAGCGAGGCGGAATCGGCCAGCACGGCGAGCATTTGATCGCCCAGCACGCGGTGTGCCGTTGCCGCAAGAAAGGCCGAGTCCACACCGCCGGAGTAGGCGATCATCACGCGAGCGATTTGGCGCAGCCGCTCCTCGAGTTCTTGCAGCTTCAACTGCTCCGCACCGCTTGATGGAATCGCCAAACCCGTCGCCGCGACATTTGTTTCACGCAACGCCATGGGCACAATCTTAGCAGTTCATCGAATCTCCGGGGCTGTTCCGTAAGCAGAGATCCTGCGGTTGGAGTCACTCCGACAAATCCCGACGCACAGCGTGCCTTTTATTTTGTTTGAGTTGCGAGTACCCTGCCTTCTTTCACAATCGAAATAGGGGTTCAAGACCCGCCGCCATCCTTTTTTTATCCCACGGTAATGTTCTTTACCCAATTTGGCTTTCTATCAATAGTCATGCCACCCGGCAGATGAGGATGCAAGATGAACAGTTGCGGCTATGAGGACAATCTGCCGCTGAGTGAGGCGACCAAGCTTGCCTTGACCGGCGTCACCAGCGTGCTGGCATCGGTGGGCAGGGCGTTTGTCTGCCTCGACAGCAGTTTCCGCATTGTGCACGCATCCTGCATCCTGGATGAGATGCTGGGCGCCGGCGCGGCCAGCGAGTTGCAAGGCATGCCCATTGAGGATTTGCTGGGAGCTGAACTCTTCGGCGAGCAGGGCGGTTTGCGCAAGGCGCTCGAGGGCGGACAGCGCCGCGAGGGCTGGCGCGCGGTGCTGCAATGCGGTGACAGCGCGCCGCGCCTGGTCTCCATAACCGCCGCGCCGGTGCAGCACGACGCCAGCGGGGTCTGCGACCCGCGACTGACCTATGTTCTGCTTTTGCGCGCCGCAGAAGAGGATAGCTGCTCCCACTCCACAACGTTTTATGCCGACGCAGTCGCCTGCTCCGCCTCCATGCAGCGCATCTTCCGGTTGATTGAATCCCTGCAGCAAAGCGAGGCGACAGTGCTGATCCATGGGGAAAGCGGAACCGGCAAGGAAGTGGTCGCCCGCGCCCTGCATCAAAATTCCACCCGCGGCGGAGGACCGTTTCTTGCGGTCAACTGCGCTTCGCTGCCGCCGGAGTTGCTCGAGGCCGAACTCTTCGGTTATTCCCGCGGCGCGCTCCCCGGCGCGGTCCGCGAGCGCGCGGGCAGCTTTGAGCTGGCCTCGCACGGAACACTCTTTCTGGATGAAATCGGCGACCTGCCGACCGGGTTGCAGCAAAAACTGCTGCATGTACTCGAGGAACACAAAGTTGAGCGCCTTGGCGAGGCTGTGCCAAGGACAAGCAAGGCGCGCGTCCTGGCCGCCACCCGCATCGACCTGCGACAGGCCGTACAACAAGGCAGGATGCGCGAGGACCTCTACTACCGGCTCTGCGACGTAAACATTGAAGTGCCGCCACTGCGTGAACGCCGCGAGGATATCACCCCGCTGGCGCTACATTTGATGGGCCGCCTGGCCGCGCGAGGCGGAAGCGCGCGCGCGATTTCCCCCGAGGCCATGCGCCTGCTGCTCGATTACCAATGGCCCGGCAACGTCCGTGAGTTGGCCAATGTCATCGAGTATGCGGCGACTGTGGCCGACGGGGAGGTCATCACGCCCGGGGACCTGCCGCGCGAACTCCAACTGCCGGATTCGGTCCGCTCAAAGTACCAGTCACTGGGAAGAATGACGAATGTGCAGGAGATTCCAGATGAGGAGGTTGTGCGCATCCTCACCGCGCTTGAGGAGCACCACTGGCGGCGCGAGGACGCCGCGCGCTCACTGGGCATGAGCCGCTCCACCTTGTGGCGAAAAATGCGCGAGTTGCACCTGGATGCCTTGCACAGCTACTGAAGCAGCATTTGATTGACGCTCCGCGTTCAACCCTCGCGGAATCGCGGGTGGCATTGCATTCAAAAGCCCGGTTCAATACCAACGACGCATCCATCCAGGATGCAATGGGGGCGGGCATCCCGGCCTGCGCCCCCGGCTGTTGGTTGGCCAGCCATGCGATGCGGCTTTATTTCTGCGGCACGTACTTCTCCAGCCACTTCATTTCCTCGCGCAGCTTGATGTAACCATGCCACGGGTTCTTGTCGAGGCTGTGCCCTTCGCCCGGGAATACCAGGAACTCGTGCGGTATGTTCAGCCGCTCGAGCGCGCGCTCCATGGTCACGCCCTCCAGGTAGCTCACGCGCACATCGCCATCGCCCTGCACCAGGTGCACCGGCGTCTTCACCTTGTTGAACTGGAAGAGAGCGGCCTCCGACTGATAGTTGGCTGCGTTCTCCCACGGTGCGCCGCCCAGGTACCAGGCATCGTCATAGGTCAGGTCGTCGTTGCCCCAGTTCGCCGCGTGCTCCACCGCGCCCGCGCCGGTGACAGCGGCCTTGAAACGGTCGGTCTGCGTGATCAGCCAGTTGGTCATGTAGCCGCCGTAGCTGTAACCGCCAATGGCAAGCCGGTCCGGGTCGGCAAAGCCTTCCTTCACAATGGCATCCACGCCGGAAAGAATATCGAGCCCCGGCGCCGAGACCAAATGGGGAGAAATGGCCAGCATAATCTCGTCGCCATAGCCGGTTGAACCGCGGTAGTTGGGCCGAAAGACCAGCCAGCCATGCGCTGCCGCATAGGTCGCCCAGTTATACCAATCGGCCCCGAAGAAATTTCCGTCCGCGTCCTCTGGCCCACCGTGGATCAGCGTCAACATGCGCAGGTGCTTGGCATTCAATTTTCCCGGCGGAAAAATCAACACGCCCTCCATTGCGTGGCCGTCGGGCGCGTTCCAGTTGAAGGCCCGCCACTCCGGCTGTGCGCGCTCGCCAAACACCGGGTTCAGCGCCGACAACTGCGTTGCGTTCACCGCAGGATGCAGCGCATCCGGCGCCAAAAACACCTGCGTGGGAAGATTGATCGATGAGTGTGTAAAAAGCAGGGCATTGGAACTGCGCGCCGCCGAAAGGTTCGCATACGCGCCCGGCTCGCCGGCAATCGCCGTCGCCTCCGCGCCCGAGACCAGGTACAACTGCCGCTCCAGGCCCTTCAAACCCTCGGCAATCTCGCGGCCATCGGGAAGCAGGACAAAGCTTTCAAAGGACCCGGTGAACGCAGCCCCCAGCCGCTCCACCTTCCCGTCCGCAACAGCTATCCGGTAAAGACGGCCCTGCACATCCTGGTACTTGCCTTCAATAAATCCCTCGCCGGCATGGACGACGAAATGAATGTACTTCCCATCCGGCGACCAGCGGATGCCCGACTCCGCGCCTTCGTTGTGCGTCAACTGTCGGGCTGTGGAGTTGGGCGCGCAATCCACCAGATAAAGTTCCTCCTCCGCAGGGTTCTCGACGCGGTGATGCGGCGCCTCGGTGGTGAAGGCGAGGGTCTTTCCATCCGG
>JAJXXN010000190.1 GCA_021781075.1 Acidobacteriota bacterium
CGAGGTCGCTGAGCGTGCCCGTGACAACCGTACTTGCGGAGTATTTGTAGACGCCATCAAGCGCCACCACCCAATGGCGCGTGATGCTGTATTCGCCGGACAGGTCGAAGTTGATTGTTTTCCCCGGCTGGGCATGGCCGCTGAACCCCGCGCCCGTCCCATACACGCTCGCATCCGTGACAGCAGCGCGGGATGAAATTGAACCCGTCGTATCAAAGCGCCATCGCAGGATCCGTCCATTGGGCAGCCACAGGTAGCTCTGAGTGTTGAGCGAGAGCGACGTGAGATAGGTTCCGCTGCCGGTCCCGTTGCCGGGGCGCGTGTTGAGCCGGTCATATGGCCCGGAAGGGAAGCCCTGTTGCACCAGGACCGAGGCCGTTGGGATTCGATGCCCCTCGCGGAATTGGCTGAGCCTGTACTGCGCCAGTAATGAGAAGTCGCCCACCTGGATGCCCGAACTGCTTGGGCCGTGCTCCGGCAGGGAGTACTCAATGATTGGGATCGCCCCCACCGTGAGCCTGTCGATCAGGCCGTATTCCATATAGGCAAGTGAACCGGGCGACTTGTTGCCCGACTCTGCAACATTGAAGAGATAAGACTCCACGAGAAAGTGCCCACGGGGAAGTGTGCTCGCATTGAAGGCCAACATCGGCCCCGTCCACCAAGCATCCTGCATCGACTGCTGCTGTGCGCCTGCCGCGGCCAAGAGGAAAAAAGACAGGCAGGGAAAAAGTATGCGGGCGATTTGAAAACATTTACATGGTGTGGACATGGAGGCTGGAGGACTGAATGACGAAGTTGATTGTACAACCTTATGCGTCCCGTAATCTCAAGGCCTCCCGCGGCCGTGGATTTTACCCGGCATGGTCCTCCACTTTGCTGGTAAAACTGCCCCGGCGAAGACGCGTGCTTACCACATCCCCACGCTTGAGCTGGGCCGCATCGCGCACCACGCGTCCCGCATCATCCCGCACCAGCGCATAACCGCGTTCCAGCACCGCCAGCGGAGAAAGCGCATCCAGCCGCGCCGCCAGCGCACCGCGCGTGGCGGTTGCCTCATGCAGGCGGTGCAGCACGGCCATCTCCAGGCGGCTGCGCGACGCCGTCATCCGCTGCCGCGACTGGTTCAGCCGCTCGCGTGGGTCATGCTGCATCACAGCCGCCGCCAACTGCGCACTTTGCGCCGTCCACGCAGAAAGCCGCATTTCCATCGCCGCCTCCAGCCGCCCATTTGCATCATCCAGCCACTGCTCCTGCCGACGCAGCAGTTGCGTCATGCGCATCTCGTTTCGGTCCGCCTCCACGCGCGACCACCGCTGCCTGGCCCGCAGCAACTGGTAACGCGCCGCGCGCTCCAGCCTGTGACCAAGCTCCGCAATCTCCTCCGCAACGCGGTGTTGCGCCTCGGTGATCAGCTCCGCCGCGGCCGACGGCGTCGGCGCGCGCAGATCTGCCACAAAATCCGCAATTGTAAAATCCGTCTCATGCCCAACGGCTGAGACCACGGGAAGGGAAGAGCCGGCTATCGCCCGCGCCACCGCCTCACTATTGAACGCCGCCAAGTCCTCCAGCGAACCGCCGCCGCGTGCCACCACAATCAGGTCGACGAGGCCGCTTTCATTCAGTTCGCGTATCGCCGAGCAAATCTCGCCCACTGCCTGCTCACCCTGCACGCTCGCCGGGTACAGCAGCACGTTCAACCCCGAGTTCCGCCGCGCGACAATGTTTAAAAAATCGCGAATCACCGCGCCAGTCGGCGAGGTCACAATCCCCACCGTGCGCGGGAAGGCCGGCAGCTTCCGCTTTCGCCCGGCGTCAAACAACCCCTCCGCTGCAAGCTGTTCCTTCAGTTGTTCAAAGGCCAGTTGAAGGCTGCCCGCGCCAACAGGCTCCATCGTCTCCGCAACCATTTGCAACTCGCCGCGCTGCTCGTAGACGCTTAACCGCCCGCGCACCAGCACATGCAGGCCATCCTCGGGCCGAAAACGCAACAGCATCGCCTGGCGCCGGAAGAGCGCCACCTTCAACTGCGCCTCCGCGTCCTTCAGCGTGAAGTACACATGCCCGCTCGGCGCCGGGCGGTAATTCGAAATCTCGCCCTCGGCCCAGATGTCGGTGAACTCCTCCTCCACCAGGCCGCGCACCTGCGCCACCAACTCACGCACCGGCCAAACCCGGCGCTTCGCCCGTTGAGGCTCAAAGCTCAGGTCCAGTTGCGGCGTGCTTGGTTCTTCAAAAAGCATCTTCAAAAGTTTAACCGAGCCATCCGGTATACTTCGCCCATGAGAAATTTCCGTCTTGCAGTCATTCCCATATTCCCGCTCTGCCTCGCACTCCTGCTCCCGCACGACGCCCGCGCCTGGGGCAACGAGGGGCACAAAATGATCAACCGCCTCGCCGCATCCTCGCTGCCCGCCAATGTGCCCGCCTTCCTACGCTCGCCCGAGGCCATCAGTGAGATTGAATACCTCGGTCCCGAGCCCGACCGCTGGCGTTCGCCCTCAGAGCCAGAACTCGTCGCCGCCCAGGCCCCGGAGCATTTTATTGATTTGGAACTTGCCGACAAACTCGGCGCCCTGCCGCGCTACCGCTTCGAGTTTGAAGCTGCCGCCGTCAAAGCCGGGCTACAGCCCGAAAAAATCGGCCTGCAACCCTGGGAGGCAACCGAGGTCTGGGAGCGGTTGAAGAACGCCCTGCGCAACTATCGCCAGCTCAAGGCCGCGGGCGCCGACACGCGCGCCGTTGAGGCCGCCGCAATCTTTTATGCCGGCTGGCTCGGCCACTATGTCGGAGACGCCTCGCAGCCGCTGCACACGACCATCGACTACAACGGCTGGGTCGGCCCCAACCCAAACGGTTACACCACGGAACACAAAATTCACTGGCAGTTTGAGGGGCCGTTTGTTGCCGCCAACATCACACCGGGGATGGTCGAGCCAAGGATGACGCCCATGCACGCCGTCGAGGGCGACTTCTTCACCAACTACCTGGCCTACCTGCGCCAATCGCAAACCTACGTCGAAAAGGTCTATCAACTCGAAAAGGCCGGCGGATTCACCGGCGCCGGCTCCGCCGAATCACGCGACTTCACCGCTGCGCGCCTTGCCGTCGGCGCTTCCATGCTGCGCGATCTCATCTACACAGCTTGGCTCGAAAGCGCCAAGCCGGTCGCCGACCCTTACGCGCCCAAGGCAACCGAGGCCAAGTAGCAGTCCATCCCGGCTTGCGCAAAAATCATCTGGCCCTGCCGTTGCGGCAGGGCCCGAATTGTTGCCCTCGGAAATCGGTCTTATCAACCTTCACGCCTGGTCGCCTGGGGGATGGAATTCAAACCTCACTTCGCGTAGTTGTAAAACCCGCGCCCCGACTTGCGGCCGAGCCAGCCCGCATCCACCATCTTCAGCAGCAGCGGGCAAGGGCGGTACTTCGGGTCGCCCAATCCATCCAGCAGAACCCTCATAATATCCACGCACACGTCCAACCCGATGAAATCCGCCAAGGTCAACGGGCCCATCGGGTGCGCCATCCCCAGCTTGAACACCTCGTCCACGCCTTCCGGCTTGGCCACGCCCTCCATCACCGCATAGGCCGCCTCGTTGATGAGCGGCATCAGCACGCGGTTCGACACAAAACCCGGCGCGTCGTTCACCTCCACCGGAGTCTTGCCCAGCTTCTTCGCCAGCCCATGCACCACGCTGTTCGTCTCCTCGCTCGTTGCCAGCCCGCGGATCACCTCCACCAGCGCCATCATCGGGACCGGGTTGAAGAAGTGCATGCCAATCACAAGCTCCGCGCGCTTGGTCTGCGCGCCGAGCTTGGTGATTGAGATCGACGAAGTGTTCGTCGCCAAAATCACCCCGGGTCGCAGGATCCCATCGAGGGCTTGAAAGATTTCGCGTTTGATTTCAAACCGCTCGCTCGCCGCCTCAATGGCAAAATCCGCCGCCGCCAACGCGCCGCGGTCCGTCGTCGGTTTTATCCGCGCGAGGATTGTCTCAATCTCGCCCTCCTGTATCTTTCCCTTGGCGGCCTCACGCCCCAGGTTTGTCCTGATGACACCAAGCCCGCGCTCCAAAAAACGCTCTTCCACGTCAACCAGTTGCACTTCGTACCCCGCTTTTGCAAAAACGTGGGCAATTCCAGAGCCCATCGTCCCTGCGCCAACCACTCCAACCTTGCGTATCTCTGCCATAAAAACCTCGTTTGTCTCCGGCTGGAATTTTACCAGCGCAGATTTGATTTTGTGAAAATCCCGCGTCACACTTCTTTTCGCGCGGCACATTTGCGCATCCAATCATTGGATTCATACAATGCCAGCAACAGCCAGGAACTCCGCATGAGCCACCGCCTTGAACGCTCCACCTTCATTCCACGCCCCCGCCGCGAGGTCTTTCAGTTCTTCGCCAACGCCCACAACCTGGGGCGCATCACCCCGCCCTTTCTCAACTTCCGCATCCTCACGCCAGACCCCATCCTCATCCGCGCCGGCGCGCGAATCGATTACACCATCGGGCTTTATGGCATCCCCATGAAGTGGAAGACGCTCATTGAGGAGTTTGTCGATGACTCCCACTTCATTGATTTGCAGATCTCCGGGCCCTACAAGCTTTGGCGGCATCGCCATGAATTCCATGATGTACAGGGTGGAACCTCCATGACCGACACCGTCGATTACCAACTCCCCCTCGGCCCGCTTGGCCGCATCGCGCATCGGCTTTTTGTGCGCGCGCAGCTCCGGGCAATCTTCGACTACCGCGCCAAAATCATCCGCGAACTCTTTCCCTGATTTTGCCTCCGTAGCCACGCCCCCGTTATTCTGGAGCAGTGAGCGAGAACCTTTCAGCTTCCCGTCAATTCAAACTGCCAAAAATCACCTGGCGCCGCCTGTTCCTCTGGTCGGCGTACACGCTCTGCGCCCTGTGGATTTTTTGCGCGCTCCTGCTCGTCGCGCTCCGTTTCATTGACCCACCCACAACCGCCGTCCACCTGGAGCGCCGCTTCTCCGCCTTCCTGCACGGCAAGCCCTACACCGAGCGCTATCAATTTGTACCCTTGGGTGAAATCTCGCCCAACCTCCAGCACGCCGTCATCGCCGCCGAGGATGAACGCTTCTACCAGCACCACGGCTTCGACTGGCAGGCCATTCAACTCGCCGCGGAGGAGGACATGGACGGCGGCAAGCGATTCCGCGGTGGCTCAACCATCACCCAGCAGCTTGTGAAAAACATCTTCTTCGGGACCAGCCGCTCCTATATCCGCAAAGCCGCGGAAACCACCCTTGTCCCCGTCGCCGAACTGGTCCTCGGCAAAAAACGCATTCTGGAGCTTTACCTCAACGTCGTCGAGTGGGGGCCCGGCGTCTACGGGGCCGAGGCCGCCAGCCGCTACCACTTCAAAACCACGGCCCGCGCGCTCAACCGTGAAGAGGCCGCCGAGCTCGCCGCCGTCCTTCCCTCGCCCATCAAACGCAAGCCGCAGCGCATGACACACTACTCCGGCATCATCCTCGAACACATGGCGATGATGGGCTGGTGAGTCCTCACCCTTGCAGCACCGCCTCAATCGACTCTATGTCCACCATCCCGCCGCAACCAAAAAGCGCCGGCAAAATCTTTTCCGGCTTGTGCCTCCTGCGCAACTCCGCAACCCGCTCCGTGCCCGTGCGGTAGGCCGGCAAATACATCCGCCCCAGCAGTGGATGCCTTCCCCACGCCCCGGAGAGCTTGTCCGCGCGCTCCTCGGTCACCAGGAAATCACTGCGCAACGCCCGCGCAACCTCGCCCTGCTCGCGCTTCTCGCCCCAGGTCAGATAAGACGATTGGTTTTTCGCATCGTCCTGCAGCAGGGCCAGCAGCACGCCCACCTGCAAATCCTCGTCCGGCAAATCCTCCACTTCCTTCACGCCGTAGGCCATCAGGATGGCATTGTTCGCAATCCCCTCGAACAGCGTCGCCGCCCGCGTGTTCATCGTCAGTACCGTGGCTTCAAACCCCGCCAACCCACGCACATGCAAATTCTGCAGGTATGCAAAGGTCGTCACATGCCCCGGCACAACCTCGTGGCTCACCAGTTGCTCAAACTCCGGGTAAGTAATCTTGAGCGATGCGTTGATCTCATAGCTTGCCTCGTACTGCGGCGAGCCGTCGGCATTGCGCGCCCGGCCAATGTAATTCATCGAGCCGGAAAACCACGCATCCTTGATGGGCAAAAATTGGATGTTCGCCCGCGGCACACCGGCCAGTTCACGCGGCAAATACGGGACCACATTCCTCGCGCTCAACTGGTCAAAGTGCGCAATCGCAGCCTGCCCCAGCGCCTGCACGCTTGCCATCGGGATCAGCCGCTCTGCGCGCCACGCATCCACCGCGCCCAGCAAGCCCTCACCGGCGGGCTTGTATCCCGCCTTGGCAAGCAACTCCCGCACACGCTCGCGCTTCAGCCCGGGTTGTGATGGCTCCGGCGCGCGCCCCGTCGATGCAATCACCGATTGCTCGTACGGCAGCGCCGGCCCCGCGCCAATCACCTCCATCGCCAGCGCCCACATCGCATCAAGGCAAAGCGCCAGCCCGGCCAAATATCTCCCGCGCGTCCCCCCGAGGCCCTTCGCCTCCGAGCCCACGCCCTCAATCGCCTCGCGCACCTTGATTGCGGCGATGTATTCCTTTGCCGCCGCCCGGTTCTCCTCCTTGGCCGCAACCCCGCCCAGCTTGCGCAGTCGTTCCGCCGTGGCGTGCGTGTAGGCCTCGGGCAGCGGCTCATCGCTGAACCACGAGTCGGCGATGAATCGCCCCGTGCCCGAGGGGCACATCACGTCGCCGCCCCACAGCGTGTCAATCCCTATCACCGCGTCGGCAATCAACTTTGAAATTCGCTCCATGGCTTACACCTTCTCCTTTTTGGCCGAGGTTGACCAGACGTAGTAACAAAGCGCCAGCATCAACACCGCCGAGACAATCTGCGCAATCGAGTCGTTCGAGTAGAACGAGGTCGTGACCAGGTCCTCGCGGTACCACTTGAACAGATGCAGCGCCGCGCCCAGCACGCCGCCCAGGGCGCCACCGGCCATCAGGCCCGACGCAATCACCACCCCGCGCTCGCGGATCCGCGTCCCGCGCGCGCCGCCCGCCTTCTCCGAGCTGCGGTTCACCAGGTGCGATAGAAACCCGCCTGCCAGCACCGGCGTCGTCAGGCTCAGCGGCAAATACATGCCCAGCGCGAAAACCATCGACGACTTGCCCAGCATCTCCAGCACCAGCGTGACCATCGCGCCAAGCCCGAAGAGCATGTATGCCACAGGCTGCCGGCTCATGAAGCCCACCACCAGCGCCTTCATGATCGAGGCCTGCGGCGCCGCCAGCACCTGGCGCGTGTCGCCAACCGCCGACTCGCCAAACTGGTAAACGTGCGCCAGCATCACAATCGTCAGCCCCGATACCACCGCCGCGGTGATCACCCCGATGAACTTCACCTTCTGTTGCGCCGCGGGCGTCGAGCCAATCCAGTAGCCCGCCTTCAAGTCCGTGATGAACTGCCCGGAGACACAAAGCGCCACGCACACCATGCCGGCAATCGCCATCACAAAAAACATCCCCGTCTGCGCTGTCAATCCAAAGCTCAACAGCACCACCGCCGAGATGATGATGGTCAGCATCGTCATCCCCGAGGCGGGGTTGTTGGCCGTGGTTGCAATCGCATTGGCCGCCACCGACGTGAAAAAGAACGAGAACAACAGCGTCAGCAGCAGCCCCAGCGCCACCACCGTCCACGAGACGCGCAGGTTGCCGAAGAAGATCGCAATGCCCAACGAGGCCACAATCACGCCCAGCAGCATTGAGAGCATCGGGATGTCGCGGTCCGTGCGCGCGGTCTCCGCCGGCTCACCGTGCCGGAAGGCATGCAGCGCAATCCCAAACGCCCCGGCTATGACCCGCAGTGATTTGAAGATGCCCAGGATCCCCGCCGTCGCAATCGCGCCCACGCCGATGTAGCGCACATAATCGTGCACAATCTCCCCCGCCGACATCTGCGCAATCGGCAGCAAAGCCGGGTAAACCGCAACGTTCAGGTGTTGTCCCACAAACCAGATCAGCGGGACCAGCACCAGGTTCGCCAGCACCCCGCCCGCGCAAAAGACCAGCGACGAACGCAGCCCCATCACATAGCCGAGGCCGACAATAAAACTCACCGCATCAAACTTCACCACCATCCGCCCGCGCTCGGCAAGCGAACGCAGCACCGGGATGAACTGAAAATCAATGTACTCCTTCCACAGGTGGAAGGTGGTGGTGAGGAAGTCATAAAGGGTTGCAATCACCGTCGCCTGGACCAGCAGCTTGGCCTGCGAGCCGCCCTTCTCGCCCGTCACCAGCACTTCCGTGATCGCCGTCGCCTCGGGGAAGGGCAATTGCCCGTGCATCTCGCACGCAAAATAACGCCGCAGCGGGATTAAAAAAAGCACGCCCAGGCATCCGCCCGCAAGGCAAATGAAAATCGTCTGCACAGGGTTCGGGTCAAGGTGAAGTATGTAAAGCGCAGGCAGCGTGAAAATTGCGCCCGCCACCACGCTGCCCGAGGCCGCGCCGATGCCGGTGATGATTACATTCTCCAGCAAACTCGTGCGCCGCTTGTACACCCGCGCCAGGCCAATCGCCAGGATGGAGATCGGGATCGCCGCCTCCATCCCCTGGCCCACCTTCAACCCCGAGTACGCCGATGCCACGCTGAACAAGATGCACAGCAGCACGCCCCAGAAGATGGACCGCAAGGTGAGTTCGGGCACATTCGCCCCGGGCGGAAGCAGCGGGCAATACTGCTCCCCCTTGGCCAATGGCCGGTAAGCATTTTCTGGCAGCGTCTGCGATTGGGCTTCCATTCTTGCCTTTTCATCCTTTGCATTGCGCACTGCATCAGGTTGCAGCTTTGGGTGGCGCGTAAGGGTCAATTTTATTCAGCAACATTGTAACCCGGTTGGCACATCGCGCATTGTTCCTGCTGCGCGCCCCGCCCATCCGCTCCCGCCCCCGATCCCTTACACTTGCAATCAGCAACCGCAGGCTGCCGCTGTCGGCAAACTGCTGGTTCCCGCGGCGCGCGCGGCAGGAAAGACGCATGCATAT
>JAJXXN010000250.1 GCA_021781075.1 Acidobacteriota bacterium
TCAGATCGTCGGGGATGATCTCTTTGTCACCAATGTCGACATCCTCAAGAAAGGAATCTCGGAAGGCATCGGCAATTCTATCCTGATCAAAGTGAATCAGATCGGTTCACTGACCGAGACGATCAACGCGATCCGTTTGGCTCAGCGCAACAACTACACCACGATTACCAGCCATCGCAGCGGCGAGACCGAGGATGCGACGATTGCCGATCTGGCGGTCGCCCTCTGCACCGGCCAAATCAAGACCGGCGCACTCACGCACCACCTCAGTGGCGGCGGCGAGCTTTTCTCCCGCTCCGTGCACCAGCCCGGCTACTACTCCGCCACCTCGCCCTCCACGGCGACCATCTCAGATGGTGCGGTTTACACCTACGTCGGCACGGAGAACATCTACCAGCCCGACCTCAGTTTCCCCGTCGAGGCGCCCGTCCAATCCGCTGGCCCGGTGCGCCTATGGCTCAACGACCACAGCGCCTCGCTGATTGCACAGGACCGCATCACACTCCCGCGCCACGTCGAGCTCATCGCCGGCGGCCGTGTTGAGTGGCTGCGCGACCACAACTACTCGCTCGCCGCAACCACTCCCGGCCTCGCGCCAACCAACTCCGACCAGGCCCTGTGGATGCCGCGCTACGCCATCACCTGGTCGCCGCGCGCGGAGCTCACGCTCTACACAAACTATGGCGTCATGCTCTCGCTCGGGCCCCAGGGCCCCTGGTGGGTCGATAATGCCAACCAGTTTCTCGCCCCCTTTTTCACGCGCCAGATTGAAACCGGCGCAAAATTTTCGCCCGGCGACAACCTGCTCCTCACCGCGTCCGTCTTCCGCATGAGGACGCCCTTCTTCTATCCGCGCGTCCTTTCCGTCGCCGATAGTTTCTGCCCGTATAACTCAACCACTGGCAACCCGGTCGCCCCCGGTGATCTCTGCTTCGAATCCGATGGCCGCGAAACCCACGACGGCCTTGAATTGAGCGGCGAGGGACGCGCCACCAACTCGCTGCACTTCTCCGGCTCGCTCGCCTGGATGCGCGCCATCTCCAGCGGCTCCCAGACGCCCGCGTTCAACGACAAGCAGATCATCAACCAGCCGCGCCTGCACACCACCTTCTTCGCAGACTACGCGCTGCCGCACGCGCGCAACCTGCACCTGATGCCCGGCTGGAGCTACACGGGAACAAAGGCCGCCACGCGCGATGACGCCGTCAACGTCTTCGGCTACAACCTCTTCAACCTCGGCGCGCGCTACACTCCCGCCGGCGAAAATGGAAAACTCAGCTTCCGCATTTACGCTGACAACATCACCGACAAGCGCTACTGGAAGGACACGGGCGCAAACTACGGCGACACATTCCTCCACCTCGGCGCGCCCACCACCGTGCGCCTCTCCGCACATTACACTTTTTAGGACTGGACGGCGCATGACCACCACCACACCAACAGCGCATGGCCTCGAAGGCGAGTGGACCACACCCGATTGGCCGCCCATCACGCACGACTTCGCGCGCCGCGTGGTCGCCCACTATCCCGCACTGGGCGACGCGCTCAAAATCCTCACCGTCAGCCCGCGCCCGTTTTCTTCCGCCAGCCTGGTGCTCACCGGGGCCGGTGCTGTTTTTCTCAAACGCCATTCAATGCTCATCCGCACCCCGCACGAGTTGGAGGAAGAGCACCGCTTCCTCGCCCATCTGGCCGCGCAAAATTTTCCCGTCCCGCGTGTCCTGCGCGATTCCCAAGGCCGCAGCGCCATCGAAGTTGAAAACTGGACCTGCGAGATTCAATCCGTCCCCGAGGGCCTCGACCTCTACCGCGATGCCATCTCCTGGACCCCCTTCACTTCCATCGCCCACGCAAGCTCCGCCGGGGAACTCCTCGGGCGTTTCCATCTCGCCGCCCAAAACTTTTCCGCACCACCCCGCGACACGCGCCATCTTGTCTCCAGCTTCACAATTTTTTCCGCGCCTGCGCCACTCGCGGCCCTCAAGCAATTTCTCGCCTCACGCCCCCGGCTCCGCGCTTATCTCAAAGCAACCGGTTGGACTCGCGAAGCCTTCACGCTGCTCGCGCCATTCCACGCGCGGCTCTCCCCGCTATTGCCCGCGCTCGGCTCCCAGTGGACGCACAACGACTGGCACGCATCCAATCTCCTCTGGAGCAACTCCACTTCCGGCGCCCACGCCGTCGCCACAATCGACTTCGGGCTCGCCGACCGCGCCACAGCCCTCCACGATCTGACCCTCGCCATCGAGCGCAACGCCATCGGCTGGCTCTCGCTCGGCAAAATCTCCCCGCTTCCCATGCACATCGACCATGCGCGCGCCCTCATCGCCGGCTACGCTTCCACAAGGCCCTTCACGCGCGCCGAGGCCGCCGCACTCGCGCCCATGCTCGCACTCGCGCACGCCGAGTTCGCCTTGAGCGAGGCCGATTACTTCCTCGCTGTCCTCAATTCCGAATCCAAGGCCCGCCTCGCTGTAGAGGGCTACCTGCTCGGCCATGCGCGCTGGTTCGCCTCCAATGAAGGCTCGACCTTCCTCAACGCAATCGAGGAGGCCGCCCTTGGGAATGCTCGTTAATTGGCTGCTAGAAAACTGGCTTGAGCTCTCCGGCGTGCTCACCACCATCCTCGGCATCTGGCTCACCACGCGCCGCAACATCCTCTGCTGGCCCATCACCCTCGTCTCCGACCTCGTCTACCTCGCCGTCTTCTATCAGGCGCGCCTTTACTCGGACTCTTTGCTGCAGATTTTCTTTATCGGCTTCACGCTTTACGGCTGGTGGTACTGGCATCGCGGCCTCGCCGCGGAAGGCTCCATCCGCATCCACCCGCTGCCGCGGCGTCAACTGCTCCTTATCCCCGCCACCGCCGCGCTCGGCCTTCTCTGGGGCTTGCTGATGCTCCGCCTCCATGCCGCGCTGCCCTTCCTCGACGCACAGCTCATGTTCTTCAGCCTGCTCGCAAGTTGGTGGCAAGCCCGGAAGAACACCATCAATTGGCCGCTTTGGATCCTGGTCAACCTTATATATATAGGTGAGTATCTGTATAAAGGCCTCGCCCTCACCTCCATCCTCTACGCGGGCCTCGCTCTCCTTGCCGTCCTAGGCTGGCGCGATTGGCGGCACGCGGAAACCGCCGGTGGTTAATCCCGTCCCGCCTGCACCACGTTCTCCAGCGGCTCGCCCTTCACATAGCGCGCCAGTTCCTCAAATGCCACCCGCATCGCCCGCCGCGCAAACTGCGGCGTTGAGCCGGCAATGTGCTCCGTCACCAGGACATTCGGCGCATGCCACAAGGCATGGTCCTCCGGCAGCGGCTCCGGCTCTGTCACATCCAGCGCCGCGCGCAATCGCCCAGCCTTGAGCTCCTTGACCAAAGCATCCGTCTCCACAATCGCGCCACGCGCCGCATTCACTATCAACGTGCCCTGCTTCATCAGCGCCAGGCGCCGCGCGTTGATCAAATGCCGCGTCTCGTCGGTCAACGGCAAAATTAAAATCACAATCTCCGCGGCGGGCAAGAGCGAGTCCAACTCCGCAATCGCATGCACCCGCGGGTTCTCCCGCGGTGAGCGTGCCACGCGCGTCAACTCCACCTCGAAGGGTGCCAGCAGCCGCTCAATCTCCTGCCCAATCGAGCCATGCCCCACCAGCAAAACCCGCTTCCCGTGCAACTCCTCCTGCAACACTGGAGGCTCCACGCTCCCCGGCACCCCGGCAAGCGAAGCGTAATGCTCCACCTGCTCAAACCGACGCTTCCACACGCCGCTCTTCTGGATTTCCACATAGCGCGGAATATATTTGAGCATCGTCAAAATCGCCGTCAGCGTCCACTCCGCCGTGGCAATCGAGTGCGCCCCGCGCGCGTTGCAGATGGTCACGCCCGGCCCCACCAGCGGCGGCGCCCACTCCGTGCCGGCCAGCAGGCTGAGCAGCAGCCTCACCCCGCGCAGGTGCGGCCACTTGGCTATCGTCCGCGAATAATAGGGGTCGCCGATCAGAACATCAAGTTCGACCGTTCCCTGCAACTGGTCGGCAAGCGGGACCAGTTCCACGCCGGTCGGCAACTCCGCCGGCAAGGCAAAGCCGAGCTTCTCGGGAAAACCAACGCGGACCATGCGGCCTCCATCCCCGACTCGTAGTAGCAAAAAGGGGAACTTTCAGATTCATGGTACAACCAGCCTCGCTCAATGAGAAACTGGTAGTGCGCCATGCGATTCAGCAAACGCAGAACCGATTCGATTACGGAAATGGACCTCGCGCAGCTTGCGCCCGTTGGCGGAAACTGGCTGGACCGCCTCAGCGGGGAAAAACCGCGCCTGCTCGTCCACGCATTTAAAACCACACTCGCCGCCGCCATCGCATGGTATGTAGCCGTCGCGCTCGGGCTGCACGACGGCTACTGGGCCGTCATCACGGTCATCATCGTCCTCCAATCCTACGTTGGCGCCACGGTCACCGCCTCGCGCGACCGCGCCATCGGCACCCTCGTCGGCGCCGCGGTTGGTTTCGCCTTCTCGCTCTACACAACCCTGCCTTGGAACTTCCTCCTCGCGCTCCTAGTCAGCACCATCCTGTGCGTGCTGCTGGGCCTTAAAAACAGCACCCGACTCGCCGGCGTCACCGTGGTCATCATCCTCATCGCGCAAAAGTCCGGGACCAACTACACCATCGCCATTCACCGCGTGCTCGAGGTGCTGCTCGGCATCGCCATCGCGCTTGCCGTCTCCACGCTGGTCCTGCCGGAGCGGGCCCGCATGAGATTGCGCGAGGGCCTCGCGGAGGAGTTTCTCCAGCTCGGCGTTTTTTTTGAGGCTGTCCTGCAGGGCTTCAGCGGCGAGCCCAATGAGCGCCTCGGCCAATTGCGCGCGCAGTGTGATGCCCGCCGCCGCGCCAACAACCAACTGATGGAAACCGCACGCAACGAGCCCGCCGGCGGGCGCGGCGTCCTCGAGGCGCTGGGCCTGCTCATGCAGTTCGCACGCTCACTGCGCGACGCCCTCGCTGCGCTCGAACTCTCCGTGCGCGACAGCCACAACGACAACTACGCCCGCCAGCTCGAGCCGGAACTCGGCAAGCTCGCCGCAGACATCCACGCCGCGTTTCACTTCGTGGCCGGCTGCATCCACCGCTGGCGGTTCAACCAGCCGTCGGGCAAGATCAACCTTGCCGCGGGCATTGAGGCGCTTGAAGTCAAAATGGAGGCGGTGCGCCACACGGGCAACAGTTTCTCGCAGGAAGAGGTATTGCGCGCCTACGCCGTGCACCTGCACCTCACGCAGTTGGCGCGCACATTGCGCACCGTCCGCGCCGAGGCCGGCAAGGCGCTTGCCGCCAACAAACCCGGGGAAGAGACCGTCTGACCTAGCTGAAAAATTTCTTCAGCGCCTTCGCGCACTCCTCGATCTCATCAATCTGCACGGAGAAGCTGAAGCGCAAATGCCCCTCGCCCTGCGCCCCAAATACCGAGCCCGGCACCGTCGCAATCCGCGCCTTCTCAAACAGCATCTCCGCCGCCGCCTGGCTGTTGCGGCTGATCTTCTCCGCGTTCGGGAACGCATAGAATGCGCCCGCCGGCGTTTCGCAGTCCAATCCTGCATCATTCAAGGCTGCAACCAAAAGGTCACGCCGCTTCCGGAACTCCTCGCGGCGCGCCGCAAGCTCGCTCTCCGGCGACTTCAACGCCTCCAGCATCGCATACTGCACCGGGGTAGCCACGCCGATGGTTGAATAGAGCACCATCCTGCGCAATCCCGTGATGAAGGGCTCTTTGGCCACCGCATAACCGGCGCGCCAACCTGTCATCGAGTAGGTCTTCGAGAAGGTGAAGCAACTAATCGTGCGCTCCGCCATCCCCGGCAAGGATGCAATCGAGTGGTGCCCGCCCTCGTACACCAGGTCCTCATACGCCTCATCGGCAATCACAACCAGGTCGCGCTTGTGCGCAAACTCCGCAATCTCCTCAATCTCCGCTTGCGTAAAAACAATCCCGCTCGGGTTCTGTGGCGAGTTCAAATAAATCGCCCGCGTCTGCGGCGTTGAGAACTGCTGCAGGGTCTTGCTCAGCCCGTTGCGCCGCGCCGTCACCGTGGGGAGGAGCAGCGGACGCGACCCCGCGCAGCGAATCACATCCCCAATCGGCGTCCAGTAGGGCGCAAACACCAGCACATCGTCGCCCGGGTCCAGCACGCTTTGGAAGGCCGCAAACAAGCCCTGCGTGCTGCCCGCGGTCGCAATCACCTCGTCAGTCGTCGCTGTAATCTTGTTCTTTCTCGCCAGCTTCTCCACCAGCGCCCCACGCAGCGGCAACAACCCCGATGCCGGCGGATACTGCGTGTGGTTTTCATCAATCGCCTGCGCCGCCGCGCGCTTCACACGCTCCGGCGTGTTGAAAAATGGCTCGCCCCCATGGAAGGCATGCACTGTTTGCCCGGCCGCGCGCAACGCCATCACCTGGTTCATAATCCGCACGATCTCGGAAAAACCCACCTCGTCCAACCGGCGTGCCGTGCGCAATGCGCTTGTCTTTGTCATGCCCCGCTCCTTGTCGTTGTTACGGCTTCAACCCACGCAAACAGATTATCCGAGTCCTGCACCCGCGCGCCGGGCGGCTCACGCCTTCAGCATCCCGGTATACACCGCCATCCCCGCCACCGCATCCACCCGCATCGCATCCAGCGCGTCAATCTCCTCCTGGCCGCGGATGCCGCCGGCCACGATCAACTGCCGTCGTGTGAGCGCGCGCAATCGTTGCGCCACCGCAAGCGGGAAACCGCCGAGCAGGCCCTCGCCATCCACGTGCGTGTAAAGATACGCGCCAACAAACGGCTCCAACTGCGGCATTGCCTCGTCCGGTGTCAGCGCTACCTGCGCCTTCCAGCCCTTCACCGCAATCATTCCCTGCTTGGTGTCGATGCCTGCCACAATTTTCTCCGCGCCCACCGCCTCCGCGGCGTTGGCGGCAAACTCCACATTCACACGCGCCCCCGCTGCGTTGGCCGCAAACAGCGCAGAACCAAGGATCACCCTTTGCGCGCCCGCATCAAGGACCTGCCGCGCGCGCTCCACCGTGTGGATCCCTCCGCCCACCTGGCACGGCAGGCGTTTCGCAAACTGCCCTACCAGCGCCGCATTGTCTCCCTGCCGCAATGCGGCGTCCAAGTCGATCAACTGCACCAATGGGTAGTGTGAGAATTTTTCAATCCAGTACTCAAAATCATCAAAGGCCAGGCGCAGCTTCTCGCCCTGCACAAGCTGGACAATCCGCCCGCCCATCAGGTCAATGGAAGGAATCAGCATGGCAACCTCACAGGAACTCCCGCGGCCTTGAGCTCTTCCTTGAGCGACCGCGCGCTTTGCACGCCAAAATGAAAAATACTCGCGGCCAGCGCGGCATCGGCCCGGCCCTCATGGAAGACATTCGCAAAGTGTTCGGTCGTTCCCGCGCCACCGGAGGCAATCACCGGGATTCTCACCGCGTTGCTCACCGCGCGGGTCAACTCACAATCAAATCCATTGCGCGTGCCATCGGCATCCATCGAGGTCAGCAGAATCTCCCCCGCGCCGCGTTCCTCGGCCTCACGCGCCCACTCCACAACTTTTCTCCTGGTTGGTTTCCGCCCTCCCTGCACAAACACCTCCGCCGCATCAATCGCTTTGCCTTCAACCCTGCGTGCATCAATCGCCACCACCACTGCCTGTGCGCCAAAACTATTTCCAATCTCTGTAATCAGCTCCGGCTTCGCCAGCGCCGCCGAGTTGATGCTCACCTTGTCCGCGCCCGCCTCAAACACCTGTGCCGCATCCTCGGCCGTGCGGATTCCGCCCCCCACGGTGAATGGCACAAACAACCTCTCCGCCGTGCGCCGCACTGTCTCAAGCAGTGTCTGCCGCCCTTCGTGCGTGGCGGTAATGTCGAGCAGCACAATCTCGTCCGCTCCCTCGCGCGCGTGGCGCTCGGCCTGCGTCGCCGGGTCGCCCGCGTCGATCAAGTCGACAAATTGAACGCCCTTCACAACCCGCCCGCCGTGCACATCAAGGCATGCAATGATTCTCTTTGTCAGCATCAGCGCGCCTCCCACTTCAAAAAATTTTTCAAGATATTCAACCCCACCCCGCCCGATTTCTCCGGATGAAACTGCACACCCATCACATTCCCGCGCTCCACCGCCGCCGCAAACGGCTCAATGTACTCCGTCACCGCCGCCGTCTCGCCCGTAAGCGGCGCCTTGTACGAGTGCGTGAAATAAACAAACGCATCCTGCGCCACGCCCTCGAACAACCCCGTCCCCTCACGCACCCGGATTGAATTCCACCCCACATGCGGAACTTTCTCCGCATTGCCAGGAAATCGCTCGCAATGGGCCGCAAACTCGCCCAGCCCGCGCACACCCGGCGCTTCGGTCGAGCCCGCATACAACCACTGCATCCCCACGCAAATTCCCAGGAACGGCACACCCGCTGCAACTCGCTCGCGCACTGCCGCCGTCAATCCACGCTCATCCAATAATTTTGTCGCCGCAAAATGTCCCACCCCCGGCAGCACAATCCGCCCCGCGCGCCGCACCAGCCCCGGCTCATCCGTCACTTCGCACTCCGCCCCGCAAGCGCGCAACGACTTCAACACCGAAGTCAGATTGCCGGCCTTGTAATCAATCACCGTCACACGCATCACAGCAGCCCCTTGGTCGACGGCAACATCTTGCCCAACTGCCTGTCGCGCGAGCACGCAACCCGCATCGCCCGCGCAAAGGCCTTGAAGATCGCCTCAATCTTGTGATGGTTCGAGCGGCCATACATCGTCTTCACATGCACATTGGCCCGCGCGCCACGGGCAAAGCCCTCAAAAAAATCCGCCACCAGCTCAGTCTGCAGATCGCCCACCACGCGCACCTTGACTTTGGTTTCAACGGCAAAGGCCGCGCGTCCGCTCAAATCCACCGCCGCAACGGCGAGCGTCTCATCCATCGGCATGAAAAAATAGCCGGCACGCAGAATCCCCCGCTTGTCGCCGAGCGCCCTGTCAAAGGCCTCGCCCAGCGCAATGCCCACATCCTCCACCGTGTGGTGCTGGTCCACGTCGAGGTCACCCTTGCACTTC
>JAJXXN010000247.1 GCA_021781075.1 Acidobacteriota bacterium
AAGGGGGCAACTGGAGCGTGGGGAGCGGGTGGTCGTTAAGCTCCTGCAGAACGATTTTGACGCCGGTTTCCAATTGCTCATCGTGCCCGGCGGCAACGTCCTTGGGCAACTCCTCCACCATGACATCGGGTGCGATGCCGTGGTTTTCGACCTCCCAGTGGCCGTTCAAGCCGAAGAAGCCGAAGTGGGGCGCGGTGACAAAGCCGCCATCAATCAGCGGTGGATAACCGCCGATTCCGATGAGTCCGCCCCAGGTGCGCGTGCCGATGAGCTTGCCGACGCCGGCTTTTTGGAAGTACCAGGGCATGGCATCACCGCCTGAGCCGGAGTTCTGGTTGATGAGCATGACCTTGGGGCCGAAGATGGCGCCGACGGGGTCGTGCTGAATTTTTCCGTTGCGGCCCACCATGCCGGAGAGCGGGATGCGCCGCAGGGTTTCAATCATGTAGTCGGCGATGAAACCGCCCTCGTTGAAGCGCTCATCGAGGACAACGGCCTGCTTGTCGAGCTGGGCATAGAAGAAGCGGTTGAAGCTGTTGAAGCCCGGTCCGCCGGTGTTGGGCATGTAGACGTAGGCGACCTTGCCACCGGAGAGTTGGTCTACTTTTTTGCGGTTGCCCTCAATCCAGTCGTAGTAGCGCAGGTCGTCCTCGTCGTCGATGGGGACGACGGTGACATCGCGCGCGTCCTTGCCATCGGCGGAGGGGCCGACGCGGAGGACGGTCTGCTTGCCGGCCGTGGCCTCAAAGAAGGAGAAGAGATTCTCATTGGCATGAAGCTCGCGCCCGTTGACGGCGAGCAGGTACTCGCCCGTCTTGACATTGACGCCGGGCAGAGTGAGCGGCGAAGTGAGCGAGGGGACCCAGTTGAGGCCGGCGAAGATTTTATCGAATTTGTAGCGGTTGTTTTCAGTGGAGTAGCGAGCGCCGAGGAGCCCGGCTTTGGTTGCCGTATCGGGCTTTTTGGGGCCGCCCATGAACATGTGGCCGACGGTCATCTCGCTGAGCATCTCACTGCTGAGGTAGGTGAGCTCGGAGCGCGAGGCGACTCCAGCGAGAAAGGGCCTGTATTTGGCTTCGATTTTGTTGATGTCGAGGCCGTGGTGGTTGGGGTCGTAGAAGAAGTCGCGCTCGATGCGCCAGGTCTCGTGGTAGATCTGTTTCCACTCGGCGCGGAGGTCGAGTGTCATCTCCATGTCGCCGAGGTTGAGTGGTTTGCCGCCGTCGCCGGATTTGAGGTCGTCCACGGCAGCAATGCTGTAAGAGCCTTTTGCGCCATAGAGGACCTTGGAACCGTCCGCGGAAACGGCGAAGGAGGTGAGGTCGGTGAGGACGGAGTCGGCCTTGCGTTTATCAAGCGTGAACTTCCAAATGGCGTGGATGCTGCTGGCATCGCCCTCATTGGAGGGCCTGCCGAAGGGCCCGCCTTCAGCGAGGAAGAGCACGCCCGTTTTGCCCGCGGCAAGCCCGAGGTAGTTGCGCGGGGGAATGGGCAAGGCAAGAATGCGGTCGCCGATGTGGTCCAGGTCGATTTTCACCTCGACGGGCTTGTCCGTCTCGTCCTTCTTGGCGTTGCCGTCGTCCTTTTTGTCCCCGGATTTGCCGCTGTCTTTGGCCTCGTCATTTTTCGCATCCTTGCCAGCGTCTTTCTTGTCATCGGCCTTCACCTTCTCGTCATCGCTTTCGGGTGGCAGGGGCGAAGCGCCGTCCTTGCTCAGGACAATGACGTAGGGCGCGCTAGTGGTGGCGCGGTCCATGCCGGAGAGGTCGATCCCGGCGCGGGAGGGGCCATCGTCGGTTGAGGCCAGGAAGTAGAGATATTTTCCGTTGGCGTCGAAGACGGGGTTGTTGGCATCGCTCATGCCATCGGTAATCTGCGTGGAGGAGTGGCTCTCGATCGAATAAAGGAAGACGGCGTTCAAACCCTTGGGAAGGTCGTTGTTGTAGGCGAGCCACTTTGAATCGGGTGACCAGGTGGCGTTGAATCCATTGCCGAAGCTCTGGTAGACGGAGGTGGCGACAATCTGCGGCTTGCCGGCTGGAACGTCAAGATAGAGCAGATGGCCGGCGGCATCGGCATAGGCAATGTGTTTGGAATCCGGCGACCAGGTGGGCGCGTAAAAGAAAGTTGGGTTTGGGCCGAGGTCGATGGCAACCGGCGGCTTGAGTCCAGTCTGGTCTTCAAGATAAAGCTGGTACTCGCCGGAGGCATCGCTGAAGTAGGCGATGGTCTTTCCATCGGGGCTCCAGCTTGGGTCGCGCTCGGCGGCGCCGGGGGTGTTGGTGAGGTTGCGCGTATCGCCTTTTTCCGCGGGGACGGTGAAGATTTCACCATGGGCCTCAAAGACCGCGCGCGCGCCAGTGGGTGAGATCTGCGCATTTTTGATTTCGTCCGCGGCGACCTTGATGGTGTGGGGCGTGAGCCGGGCCATGGCGCCATCGAGTTGGATGGAGACGGGCAGGTCGGTGTGGTTGACGGGGTCAACGAGGTGGATGGAGCCGAACTGCTCGACGACCAGCATGGGTGGATCATTGGCGGGGCCGGCCTGGAAGCTCTTCAAGTCGAAGCCGCTTGTGTTTTCAAGAACTTTCGAGACCTGCCGGCTCTTGGTGTCATATTGCCAGAGCGAGACCGGGCCGGCGTTTTTTCCGGTGGGTTCACGGTCAGAGAGGAAATAGACGGTATCGCCGACCCAGACCGGGTTGGAGTCGTTTGAGTTTTCGCGCGGCACCTTCACCACGTCGAGGGTTTTCATGTTGACGATCCAAATCGGCGTGGTTTGGCCGCCGACGTACCGCTTCCAGCCTTTTTCCCATTTGATGTTGGGAACATAAGCCATGGAGCCGCCGTCGGGCGAATAAGCACCGGAGTCGGCTTGCGGCAGGGGGAGCACCTGGGGAATTCCAGAGCCGTCGGCGTGAACTCGGAAGAGGCGCAAGAAGTGGCGCTGGCTTTCTTCCATGCCGGCAATGAGCACGTCCTTGCCGTCGGGGGTCCAGCCGCTGATGTAGCTGCCCTCGGGGTTCCAGGTGATGCGGCGCGGAATGCCGCCGTCAACGGGGATGATGTAGACATCGTTTTGGCCATTGATCCATGCGGTATAGGCAATTTCACGGCCATTGGGGGAGAAATAGGGGCCGTCGCCCACCTTGCCGTCGGAGGTGAGGCGCATGGCGACGCCGCCTGAACGGGCGACTGTCCAGATGTCACCTGCGTAGAGGAAGGCGATTTTGTCGTGGCTGAGGGAGGGGTTGCGCAGGAGCAGAGATTGCTGGGAGTAAAGTGTGGGGGCAAGCAGCATCAAAACAAGGAGAATCACCGCAAGGTACAGGGCCGGCAGGGTGCGGCGCTGGGTTGTAAGCATGGTTTCACCACCAGGGGATTGTTGTTGGATCCAACGAAGTAATAGTACGCTTTCAGCTAGTGCGCGGTTCAACCAGTTGAAAGTGATTTATTTGCAATACTTTCAAGGCAACGGGAGGCGGCATGAATGGGAACTTTAACGACCCGCAGGCCGTATCCTGTTAAAAGCAGAAAAGAGTCAAACTGTATTTTGATGGAGCCGCCCGCCAAATGAAACTCCGAGAGGCCTTAAAACTCGCGTTGCAGTCGCTTTGGGCCAACAAGCTGCGGTCGGTGCTGACGCTGGTTGGCATGACAATCAGCGTGGCCGCGGTCATCATGGTCATCACACTGGTGCAGGGCGCGGACATGTACGTGAGCACAAAGTTGACCGGGTATGGCGCGGATGTCTTCACATTGAGCCGGATGCCGCAGGTCATCACAAGCGCGGAAGATTATTTGAGGTTCAACAAGCGGAAGATATTGCACGTGGATGACTACATGGCGATCCAAGCGGTCTGCACGGAATGCTCGGAGGTGGGGATTTTTTTTGATAAGGTGAGCAAGGTTTTCGCGCAGGGCCACTCGAGCAACAATACCGAGATCCGCGGTTACAGTTGGATGATGTTTTCCCTGCAGAACATCAACATTGCGGAGGGCCGCGCGCTGACGCAGGCGGATGAGGACCACGGCACACACAATGTGGTGGTGGGCGCGGACGTAATTGACAACGTGTTGACCAACGGCGACCCGATCGGCAAGGAGATCCGTGTGGATGGCGTCCCCTATACCGTTGTGGGAGTCGCCGAACGCATTGGCAAGACGCTGGGGATGTCGCAGGACAACTGGGTGGCGATACCATACACGACCTATCAGCACACCTACGGCGAAGACAATAATAATTCGCCGGACATTTATGCGCGCGCCAGGCCTGGCGCGGATGCGATGGTTTTGGCGCAGGACCAGGTGCGGTCACTGATGCGCGCGCGACGGCACAACGCGATCGGCCAGCCGGAGGATTTCGAACTGACGACGAACAACACGTTTTTGGACATCTGGCACCAGTTGACGGGCCTTTTTGCGGCGGTGATTGTTGGGCTGGCGGCGATTTCCCTGGTGGTGGGCGGGGTGGTGATCATGAACATCATGCTGGTGAGCGTGACCGAGCGCACGCGCGAGATTGGCGTGCGCAAGGCGTTGGGCGCGATGCAGAAAGATGTGCGGCTGCAATTTTTGATCGAGAGCACGATTCTGGCCACCATCGGCGGGGTGCTTGGGATTGCGCTTGGCATCGGCGTGGCTTTTCTCATCACCGCACTCATCGGCTTCCCTGCCGCGGTCTCCATCATGTCCATCCTTCTGGGATTGCTGATGGCCAGCGGGGTGGGGATTTTCTTTGGCGTGTACCCGGCAGGCAAGGCGGCAAAGCTGGACCCGATAGTCGCGCTGAGGGCGGAGCTCTAATTTATGGCAGTCGGACAAAATCGCGAATCTATCAAAATGGCCCTGGACACGCTCCGGACCAACAAGCTGCGCTCGTCGCTGACAATTCTCGGGGTTGTCATTGGTGTGAGCACGGTTATCACCATCTCCTCGGTGATCAACGGCGTGAACAACCGCGTGAACGAGTGGGTGAGCTCCCTCGGATCGAATGTGATCTGGGTCTTCCATATGCCGGTGATTGGCGTACAGCCGACCATGGAGCAACTGGCGCGCAAGAAGTTGACGGTGGGGGACGCGATCGCCATTCGGAGCCTTCCGCATGTGGTGGCGGCGGATGCGGGGATACAGCACGTGAAGGCGCAGTTCCGGGTGGGCGACGTGAGCGTGAAGTACAACGGGAAAAAGGTGGCGAGCACGATATTGAGCGGTTCAACAGGGCAGATATCGCTGGTGAACGACTTCACGCTGCGCGAGGGGCGCATGTTCAATGATGCGGATGTGGAGCGGGCGGCGCATGTATGCGTGCTGGGCCATGACACCTGGGAGGATTTATTCGGCGAGGAGCCGGCGGTGGGCAAGGAGGTGACGGTGGAGAATGAGCTATGCACGGTGATTGGCGTCGTAGACAAGCTGAAGCAGCCGTTTGGCGGGGGCAAGAACCGCGACGACAACCAGGTTTATTTTCCGTACACGACGCTGCATGAGATGCACCCCGAGGACAAGGATGTTTGGATCAGCGTGAAATATGACGACCCGAAGAACAAGGCGCTGGTGCAGGAGGAGATTCGCGAGTTGCTCCGCGTGCGGCGCCATGTCCCGGTGCAAAAGGACGATGATTTTGAAATTTTCGGGCCGGACTCAATCTCGAAGCTGTGGGGGCAGATCACGGGCGGGTTGGTTCTGTTCATGATCGCGGTTTCGAGTATCGGCCTGATGGTCGGCGGCATTGGCGTGATGAATATCATGCTGGTCAGCGTGACCGAGCGCACCCGCGAGATTGGCGTGCGCAAGGCAATCGGTGCCACGCGGCAGATGATCCTTACACAATTTTCAATGGAAGCCGTGACACTGTGCGCGCTGGGCGGGGTGATTGGCGTGCTGGTCGGCGCCATTCTAACGGGCATCATCCGGCTCCTGCCGATAGGATTGCCGGCGTCGCTCTCGTTGATGTGGGTTTTGACGGGGCTCGGCGTCTCGTGCGCTATCGGGCTGGTCTTTGGAATTTACCCGGCGTGGAAAGCGTCGACGCTCGACCCGATCGAGGCGTTGCGATATGAATAAAGCAGCGTCAAGTTATTAGCGTCGAGCCAGCAAGGCCCATGCCGGAACAAAGGACATTGTTCTAGCGAAAATCCCACTGGCTCGAAGCTGCTCAGGCCGTGTACGCCGCTTCCCTCACGTCGACGTTCTTCAACAGCCGCACCGGATAGTAGGCGTTGCGCGTGTACTGCTTGACCATGCGGTTGGTGTTGAAGAAGGAGCCGTTGAAGGCGATGGTGGTCTTCATCAACTGTGCCCAGTGTTGCATGCCGCTGCGGTAGAGCGGGATGATGCTGGACTCGAGCTTGCGGTAGAGGGAGAATGCCTCGGCGATGTCGTCTTCACCATCTTCAATGGCCCAGCCGGTAACGCCCTCAATGCAGCCCTCAATCCACCAACCATCGAGGATGGAGAGGCTGGGCACTCCGTTCAGTGCGGCCTTCATGCCGCTGGTTCCCGAGGCCTCGTAGGGGCGGCGGGGATTGTTGACCCAGACATCCACACCGGCGGTCATGAGTGCGCCGAGCTCCCAGTTGTAATTTTCGAGGTAGACGATGCGGAGAGTGTCGATGGAGAGTTTGGCGGCGGTTTCAATGACTTTGCGGATGATGGTTTTGCCGGGCTGGTCCTGCGGGTGCGCCTTGCCGCCATAAACAATTTGCAAACCGCCGGCGGATTGGGCCATTGCGGCCAGCCGTTCCGGGTCGGTGAACAGGAGGTCAGCGCGCTTGTAAGTGGCAGCGCGGCGGGCAAAACCGAGGGTGAGCACATTGGGGCTCAGCGCCTTGCCGGTGAGGGTGGCTATCTCTGACAGCAGCGCCTCCTTGGCCTGCGCGTGCGCTGCAAGAACCTCCGCCTCTGGAATTTCGATGGCATTGCGCAGATAGAGGTTGTCACGCCGCCAGGCCGGCATGTGCGCGTCAAAAAGATTCTGCATCGGCTCGCTGAGCCAAGTGGGGGCATGCACGCCGTTCGTGATGGAATCAATCTTGTCTTTGGGGAACATCTGCCGCGAGACTTCGCCATGCTTGAGTGCGACACCGTTGGCGTAACGCGAGAAACGCAGTGCCAGCGTGGTCATGTTCAACGTCCCGTCCACAATGCAGCCGAGCTTTTCCAGGCGCGCCGTGCGTTCGCCGCCGAGGATGCGGATGGTCTGCTCAAGGGAAAAGCGGTCGTGGCCGGCAGGGACGGGGGTGTGGGTGGTGAAGACGCACTTCTGTTGAACGGCGGCAATGTCCGTGTTGGAGATTGGAAACTCCGGCCCGCCGCCAAGCTCACTTTCAAGCAGTGCAAGGGTCAGAAGGGCGGCGTGGCCTTCGTTCATGTGATAAACGTTGGCATTCAAGCCCATGGCATTCAGGATGCGCGCCCCGCCCATGCCAAGGACAATCTCCTGCTGCAGGCGGTAGTTGGAGTCGCCGCCGTAGAGATGGTCGGTGAGCCCGCGGTCCCATGCGGAGTTCTCCTCGAGATCGGTATCGAGCAGGAAGATTGGCACCACATGACCATAGCGGCCCACCACGTCATAGCGCCAGGCGCGCACGGTGACGATGCGGTCCTCAATGGCCAAGGTTGTGCGGACAGAAAGCTCGGGAAGTGTATCTGCCGGGTTCCAGGGCTGGGATTGCTCGCTTTGGTTGCCGTTGGGGTCCAGGTGCTGCTGGAAGTAGCCCTGACGATGAGCAAGAGTGAAGGCGACCATGGGAACGCCCAGGTCTGCGGCGGAACGCAGCGTGTCACCAGCCAGCACACCGAGGCCACCGGAATAGGTCGGGAGCTTGGGGTCGATGGCAATCTCCATGGAAAAATAGGCAACGATTCCAGTCTCTGGAGTCACTTCATAAGTAAAGGGCCGCTTCTGCTGTTCGCTCATCTGTCAACTTTCCACTTGTTTGTTTTGCGTGCGATGCGCGTAGAGTGCGAATCACGCGACATCCTTCCTATTTTATCAATTGACGAGTAATTGGCGGGAAAAGACGGGTGAGAATACTGGGAAGAAACAAAAATGGAACAACCGCGCATCTCCAAAATATGAGGAATAAATGAACTTCCAATGTGCGTAAGGCGCTGCTGCGCACCACAAATGAGGACCCCGGACTGGCGTGAAGCCGGTCCGGGGTTGCTGGTGTTCTCGCAAAAAGTGTTCAGTAACGGTAATGTTCAGGCTTGTACGGGCCTTCCAATGGAACTCCGATGTAATCCGCCTGGCGCTTTGAAAGCGTGGTCAACTTGACGCCGATCTTCTCAAGATGCAGGCGGGCGACCTCTTCATCCAGCTTCTTCGGCAGGACATACACGCCGACCTTGTACGAGTCCTTGTTCTTCCAGAGGTCGAGCTGGGCCAGCGTCTGGTTGGCGAAGCTGTTGCTCATCACGAAGCTGGGGTGGCCGGTGGCGCAGCCGAGGTTGACGAGCCGGCCCTCGGCGAGCACGAAGATGCTGTTGCCGGAGGGGAATGTGAACTGGTCGACCTGCGGCTTGATGTTGAGCTTCTTCACGCCCTTCTCGGCGGCCAGGCGGTCCATCTGGATCTCGTTGTCAAAGTGCCCGATGTTGCAGACAATGGCCTGGTCCTTCATCTGCTTCATGTGCTCGAGGGTGATGATGTCCACGTTGCCGGTGCAGGTGATGTAGATGTCGCCACGGCCGAGCGTCTCTTCCACGGTCGTGACCTCGAAGCCTTCCATCGCCGCCTGCAGCGCGTTGATGGGGTCAATCTCGGTGACGATGACGCGCGCGCCCATGCCACGCATGGAGTGGGCGCAACCTTTGCCCACATCGCCATAACCGCAAACCACGGCGACCTTGCCGGCGACCATGACGTCGGTGGCGCGCTTGATGCCGTCGGCGAGGGACTCGCGGCAACCGTAGAGGTTGTCAAACTT
>JAJXXN010000264.1 GCA_021781075.1 Acidobacteriota bacterium
AGCCCACGCAGCCCGCGGCCACCGCCGCCGCCGAGCCGGCTGAGGAGCCGCTGGAGCCCTGCGCGGGATTCCACGGGTTGCGGGTGCGGCCGCCAAACCATTTGTCGCCCATGGCCAGCGCGCCCAACGAGAGCTTTGCGATGAGCACCGCACCGGCCGCGTCAAGCCGCTCAACAACCGTTGCATCCGCGTCGAAGCCCTGCTTTTCAAATCCACCCGCGCCCCAGGTCGTCGGGTAGCCTTTGACGGCGAGCAGATCCTTCGCGCCCCAGGGAATTCCATGCAGCGGCCCCTTGTACTCGCCGCGCTTGATCGCCACGTCGGCTTCCCTGGCCTGGCGCAACGCCCGCTCCTCAGTGAGCGTGATGATGCAGTGCAGCTTGGTGTCGAGCCGCTTGAGCCGCGAGATGTACATTTTGGTGAGGTCGAGGGATGAAATGACTCGATTGGCGATGTATGTGCCCAGTTCATCGATTGAAAGAAAAGCCAACGATTCAAGCTGGGCAGGTTTCTCCGGGATGTGTTCGAGTCTTAAGGAGTTGATGATCAGTTTCGGTCCCAAATTATTTTTCTGTGTCAAATCGCTTTCTTTGAGCGCCGGAAGCGGATGAAAGACAAAAGCGGGCGCAACCGAGTTTGGCAGCTCCAACTCGCGGATGGGGTCATAGCCCGCGCGCTGCTGGTTGAGCGTCGAGAGCATCATCTTTTTCTGTTCCGCGGTAAACGGCCCCACCCCGGCCAGTTTTGCGGCCTCGTCAATCATCGCGTCAGTGATTGGGGCTGGTTCGCCGGGTGATTTTCCGGCTTCCTCCGCGTTTGCCGCAAGCGCATAAAGCACGCCCGGCAACAGCGTTGCGCCCGCGCCAACCTTCGTGCAGGCAAGAAAAAAATTTCTGCGGTCCAGTGTCATTCACAACCTCCATGCCCTGATTGATGCGGGTCGATTACAACAATATTATCGCGGCGGAAAATTGCCTGTCAGTTTGTTTCTGGAGATGGGTTGCAGCGCAAACTGGCTGCAATGCACCGAGCCAGGCCCGTGCAGTTTCAGCTCACATTCCGTCTTGCCGGGTTTCAGGCCATAAACGCGTGCGGTGCAGGCCTCGCTTTTGCCGAAAAAGCTTTCAATGACCGAGCCATCGAGGAAAAGCCTCAGCGAGGGTGTTTCATCCAACCGCACGCCGAAGCTTGTTTCGCCGCAACGCGCCACACCCGTCTCTCCGTCGATTGCAACAGACCAGATGGTTTCGCCGTGCTGCCTGAGATTGAGTTCCAGTTGCTGCCCGCTGGTGAACCCTGTGACGAGCAATTCCATTCTCAGCGCTTGAAGCAGATGCTTATGAGTTTGATGCTGATCAAGTGTGAATGCCTCCTCCCGTTGTCGCAAGGAGTTGACCTCGGCGGCGGGCTCCATTTGCAGTTTTCCGGTTTCGCTGACATGGAGCACACGCGGCAGGCTCATTGCCCCCGCCCAGCCAGCACGCGCAAACTCTGCCTCCGGGCGCGTCTCAGGGATCCATCCCCACAAAATACGCCGGCCATCGGGAGCCATGAAACTCTTGGGCGCATAATAGGCTCCGTGGTCGAGCAGGCCACTTTGCTGCGGGGTGAAGTGAAGGCCCGCATAAGTGCCGGACTGCCACAGTACTTTGCGCTCGGTGGAGTAGAGCAGGCAGTGCTGGTTGCCAAGCTCAAAAAAATCCGGGCACTCCCACATTTCACCGCTGTCGACAACGTCATGGGCAGTGCCGGGCCAGGCTTTGCCGTTCTTCTTGCCGCTGGCAAGCGGATGCAGATATTCCCATTCAGTCAGGTTGGAGTCCTTCTTTGCACGATAGAGTAGTGCGCAACCGCCGATGTCGCGCATTCCCGAGCCAACAATCATCCACCATGCGCCGTCTTCAAACCACACGCATGGGTCTCGAAAACCGGTCGATGCAATGTGATTCGGCGGTGCGGCGATGATTGGCCGCTTGAATTTGGTCCACTGGTTCAGTGAGTCATCCGTGCCAGTCGCCAACATCTGGCACTCGCGCAGGTTGTTGGCTGTGTCAAGAATGGTTGCCTGGTCTGATGGAACGCGGCGCACCCCCGTGTAAAGGATGACCGGATGGCCGTCAAAAACAACCGCGCTGCCGCTGAAGCAGCCGGCGCTGTCCTCACTGCCGGGCGTGGGTGCAAGGGCGATCGGCTCATGTTGCCAGTGAACCATATCAGTGCTGGTGGCATGGCCCCAGTGCATGTCGCCCCACACGGCCGCGTTGGGGTTGAGTTGATAAAAGAGGTGATACTGGCCCTTCCAGAAGATTGGCCCGTTGGGGTCGTTCATCCAGTTGTGCGGCGGAAGCAGGTGATAGTCGGGGCGGTCGGGGTCGTGCGCAACGGAAAAGCCGACTGCGCTTTTCCCCTGCGCGCCAAGCCGCGCGGATGCAGCCGCACCGCTGAATGTCAAGATGCGCAGAAAATCACGGCGCCGCATGGATTAATTCGCAGCCTCGTTCACCAGCTTGACCGCGCGATTGAGCGCGTCCGTGCGCCTTTGCTTCTGCGCATCCATGTCTGTCGGGCGCCAGTTGCTTTTGGCCATGTTCGCGGCAAAGGTTTCCAGCTTTTGATTGAAGTCGCCGGCTTCGCCGTTGACCGCGGCTATCGCTTTGGGCAACTGCGCGTGGAAATGCGCAATCTCTTCCGTGGCGCGCTCGGGATGGTATCCAAGGCGATCACCGGATTGCATTGCGTCCAAAAGATCATCAGGAACCGAGCCGAGCACAGGCCACGTTGCCTGCATCGCCTCATAGGCCCCGCGCAGGCGTGTCATCGCCCCGGCAAATCCATCCAGCTCGTTGCGCCTTGCCAGCGAGCCGCTCTGGCGCGTCACCGTAATCGTCACGTGCTCCTGCACGCTGCGCGATGTGACTGGAATGATTGTCGTGAGCGTGTTTCCCTCGTACCGCCAGCCGGCCTTGCCGTGCTCTGTCGCATGGCCCAGCGCGATGCCATTGACCTTCACACTCGCCGGGGGCCAGTCGGCGGGAAGCCGCAACTCATACCCGCGCCGCGCAAGCATGCCATCATAATGGCCTTTCACCGGTTCAATCTCAACGGTGAGCGTGTCGCCTTCCTGACGTGCCGTGATGGGCGTCTTGGTGAAGACGCCGTTCTTGTACTCGATGGATTTGCCGGAGTCCTCGTACAGTTCGTAAGAGGATTGCTGTTTGTCGGCCAGCGGCCAGATGTTGAGGATGAGCGGATCGACCGGCTTCTGGCCCGTGTATTGCATTTCCGGCTGCATGGGCACAATTGCGCCGGGTCGCAGATAGACGGGCACCTCGGCAATGGTGAAGAGGCGCGCGAGAGACTGTCCGCCTTTGAGCAATTTGCCCGTCGGCCACTCGTACCAGCCACCTTCGGGGAGCCAGATATTTTCCGTGGCGAGGCCGGAGACCTTGTCGCCCGGGGTGACAACTGGCGCGACGAGCATCTGCTCGCCAAAGACGTATTCATTTTTGCTCGTGTACGCGGCATCCTCCCTCGGCCAGTCGTAGTAGAGCGGATGCAGGAATGCGATGCCGGTGTCATAGGTCTTGCGGGCCTCGGTGTAGACGTAAGGCTCGAGCAAGTAGCGCAGCCGGAAGGTATCTTCCAAAATCGACGAATAAGGTTCGGGGTAGGCCCAGACACGGCGCTCGGAGTCCGGGTTCTTGGTTGTGTGGGTGCGGAGAATCGGCGAGAAAGCTCCGAATTGCACCCAGCGGGCATACAGCTCCGGCTCGACTGCGCCCGGCATGTGGCCGCCGATATCGTGGCTCCAATAAGCGTAGCCGACATTGGCTGCGGTCGCGGTGAACCAGGGCTGGAAGGCGAGCGAATCCCAAACGCTGATGGTGTCGCCGGAGAATCCGATTTGGTAGCGGTGGTTGCCGAGGCCGCCCCAGCGATGGAAGAGCAGCGGGCGCTTGCCTTCGCGCTCCTGATCCTCAAAGTGAACGTAGTTGAGCCACCAGGTGGGATTGACGCCGGCAAGTTTTGTCGTCTTCTCCTGCTGCCAATCGAGCCACCAGAAGTCGATGCCCTGTTTCTCTAGCGGGTGCAGAATCAACTTCATGTAATTCATGGCGTACTTGCGGTCGGTGATCTCAAAAGGAATGTACTGCCCGCTCGCCGGGTCAACGCCCATAGCCTTCGCCATCTCAGGGTAGTGCTCTTCCCAGGGTTGAATTCCTGAAGCCGGGTGCAGGTTGAGCGTGGCCTTCAATCCATCGTCATGCAGGCCGGCGAGGAACTGCGCGGGATCGGGGAAGTAGAGTTTGTTCCAGGTGTAGCCGGTCCATCCCTTGGAGTGGCCGCTGGCGTCGTTGACGGCGAATTTTGCGCTGAAGGTGTTGTGCCAGTCCATGTCGATGACGAAGACGTCGAGTGGGACGCTGTTCTGGCGGAAGCCGCGTTCGAGTTCGTCCAGCTCCTGGTCGGTGTACGCCCAGTAGCGCGACCACCACGCGCCGAAGGCGAAGCGCGGCGGCAACGGAATGCGGCCGGCAACCTTCACATAATCAGAAAGCGCCTGCTTGTAATCATGCCCGTAGCCAAAGAAATACAAATCCTGCCGTTCTCCCGCCGGGCGCTCCATCACCCACGGCCAGGGGCGTCCGTCGCCGACGACATCGAAATCCGTGGCGTCGAAAAGCGGGCGGGTGGAATCGTCCACCACCGCCCAGCCGGAACGCGAGATGAGGCCCTGCTCAATCGGTTCCTGCGTCTTGCCGCCGAGCGCGCCGTCGAGCGTGCGTGTGGTTCCCATCAGGTTCCCGGGGTCTTCGAGCCCGGGATGCCAGGCCACCTTGTTGCCATTGACGGTGAGGGTGATGGAGAGGTTGTCGGTGGTGAAGCGGCCATCGCCTGTGCCCTTATAGCGCAGGTCGAGGGCGGAGGTGATGATGCGCGCGGTGCAGGGCTTGTCAATCTTGTCGAAGTCCTCGGTGAAGGCCGGGACCGGGAGTCGGCGGTTCAAAAAGACGAAGCTGGCGTGGTCCTCAAATTGCTTGTCGGCGGCCCACTCCATGCGGATGAGCTGCGGCGTCAGCACCGTGAAACGCGCATGGCCGCAGGTGACGATTGCCTTGGGGTCGGCGACGGGGTTGAAGGATTCCTGAGCGGCAAGCGTGAAGGCGGCGAAGGCAAACAAGAAAGACAAGGCAAGGCGAAGGGCGCGTGACATTCAACTTCCTCCAAAAGGCAAGGGTAACACCGGGCGGAGCGGCTTTGCGCTTCGCACTAGGGACAGCGGGAACGGCAAGCAGGGACTTGAAGAGTACGAAGTTGCTGAAATCTCACGCCTCAAAAAACACAAGACCGGCAGCAGGGTTGCAGCAGTATCAGGCTTTATCGCGGATGAATTCCCGGCGATTCGGCAGAATCCGGGCTAGATGTGCTCATTGAGCTGAAATTAACTTACAAGTTAATAAGCCAAATTACAACACAATTTGATACCTTATAGTGAATCATATACATATATCGATTCACTTTAATTCATCTATTGATTTTTATGGTGATGTATTATAGTGTGTCATATATGGAAAATGATGTATTAAAAGGTTTCAAGCCGTTGCGACAAAAAATAATACCATCCGACATACGCCATGCTTTGATTGACGCACGCAAAAAGCGTGGATGGAGCCAAAGAGATCTCGCAAGTCGTCTTGGTATCGGCCAGAGGCACATCTCAGGCATCGAGTCGGGAAAAATTGTGCCGCGATATGACACTTTGTTGGAAATTGTCCGCACGCTTGGACATGACTTCATCCTGGTTCCCCGCGACCTTGTGCCACTGGTTCAGTCGCTTGTGCGTGACCACCAAAAGGACCAGCCGGGTGAAGGCGACGAACGCCCCCTTTATGCTGCCGAATACGATGACGACAGACCGCAGGAGCCGCATGATGAAGTTTGATTCCAAAAGACTGAATGCGCTCTCCGTTCGCCTGTACGGAAAGCAGATAGGTGTCATCACCCGCCCTGCAGGAGACCGGCAGTTTTTTGCTTTTGAGCAGGAGTACATGGACGATCTGCGCCGGCCAACATTGAGCCTCTCATTCAAGGGCAGTACTGGAGGTCTGGTCACCAATTTTCGTCCCGTGGGACGCCGTGTTCCAGCCTTTTTTTCCAACCTCCTGCCCGAAGGCCACCTCCGCGACTATCTTGCCACACGTGCGGATGTAAATCCCGAACGGGAATTCTTCCTTCTTGCCGTCCTCGGCGCTGATCTTCCAGGCGCGCTAGTTGTGGCGCCAATGGAAGATGCCGACCGGCCATTGGAATCACCAGATGATCGCAGCGACGGCAGCCGCAAGGTCGCCGTCAGCGGCAAAGAACCACTCCGCTTTTCGCTTGCTGGTGTCCAGTTGAAGTTCTCAGCCGTCATGGAGGCATCCGGCGGCCTGACCATTCCTGCAGATGGCCTGGGTGGATCATGGATAGTCAAGCTTCCATCCGCGCGTTACAAGGCAGTTGCTCGTAATGAGTTTGCCATGCTGGCTCTCGCCCAGCGCGTTGGAATCTCCATCCCCGAAAGCAAACTGGTTGATGTCACCAGCATCAAAGGATTGCCCGAACAGGCGCTTACGCTGGAAAGAGAGGCTCTCGCCGTTAAGCGTTTTGACCGACTGACAGACGGCGAGCGAGTCCACATGGAGGATTTCGCTCAAGTCTTTGGAGTATTCCCAAACAATAAGTACAAATTCCATAGCTATTCAAATATTGCCTCTGTTCTGTGGGCGGAAATCGGTGAAGATGCCGTCATTGAATTTGTTCGCCGCCTGGTGTTTTCCATCCTTATCGGCAACGCGGACATGCACCTCAAAAACTGGTCTCTCCTTTACCCAAACCGGCGCACTCCCGTGCTCTCGCCTGCTTACGACTTCGTGGCAACGCTCCCCTACATTCCCGGAGACAGGCTGGCTTTGAGTTTCGGCGGCAGCCGAAGTCTTTCTGAAGTCACGAAAGACCAAATGCGTAAATTCGCGGACGCTGCACGTATACCAATAAGCCCGCTCTGGAAGATTGCAGTCGAAACTGCGGAGCGCACCACTGAATCCTGGAAAACGCTTCCAGAAGCCGATCTCCTGCCCAAAGATCTCAAGGAGTTCATCGACAAGCAGATTCTGAGTGTTGCCAGCAGCCTGAAGTAACTCTTCCAGTGATGAAGCCCAAAATGTTGTCATGGTGGAAAATCAACATCTCACTCGTTGAACTCGGGGAGACGCCATAAAGCCGACACGCATTCCGTGGCAAGCGGTTTTCCCCAACCATTTCGGACCTCTTGCGGTTTGTGTGGGAAGGAAAATTCCTGTTCCCCACGCCCTGTGATTCTGAACGAAGTGAAGAATTTGCAGTTGCAATTCTCCGCGTTCTTGCGTCACCCGCGCGTCTTCATAAATAGTTGCCGGGTATCGTACGGCCACAGAGGGTTGAGTGAGCAGGAACCGTGCCGAAGATGCTTCATTTCTGATCAATGAGTTCTTCGACCTTGTGCTCAATGAGCGCCGTGTCGGTTTCGCCTTCGAAGCGGGCGCGGATGATTCCCTTGCGGTCGATTAGGAAGGTAATCGGCACGCCGAAGATGCCGCCGTAACTGGTGGCGAGCTGTTCATTGCCGAGCGCGTTGGGGTAGTGGATGCGCAGGCGTGTGGCGACCTTGAGGGCGTCGGCGGCGGAATCGTCCACGGAGATGCCGAGGATGGCGAGGTTTTGCGCGCCATATTTTTGCGGCCACTGGTCGAAGAGCGGCATTTCCTTGACGCAGGGAGTGCACCAGGAGGCCCAGAAGTTGACGAGGACGACGCGGCCCCTGAGGGCGGCAAGGGAGACGGGGTGGTGGTCCAGCGTGGTGAGATGGATGGGCGGCGCGGGCCGGTTGAGGAGCTTTTGCTGCGCACTCTGGGCGCTGAGCGCGAGGGGGAGGAGGAGTGCGAATGTGAGAAACTTTTTTTTCATTTTTTAGGTGATTGGCATCCCATCCTTCGCGCTGGTTTTTCGCGAAGGATGGGATGCCCGCCTGAATTGGCTTGAGCAGAATTTAGCAACGCCGCAATCAGTGTGTGGTGGCGAAGCCCTTGTTGACCCAGTCGGTGCCAAAGTTGTTTTCGAGGTAGAGGACCCTGACATTGGTGAAGCCGAGGGAGTGGAGCGTTTCAAAGGCTGGGCCGACGGTGGGGCAGTGGCCCCAGGGGCAGCATCCGCAGTAAAGGATGATGGGCTGTGATTTTTTGAGGGAGGCGACGCGCGCCTTGATGGCGTCGGGGTTGTTGCCGATGAACTCAGCACCGGGGATGTGTGCCTGGGCGTAGAGCATGTGCGGCCCGGTGCTGAGGAGCAGGGTTTGGCCGAGGGCGTTTTTCTGGATGAGCGAGTTGAGCTCGGTGGGCTGGATGAGGCTTGCCTTGGGAATGTTGAGCGCGGTGCCGGGCTGGGCAAGGAGCGCGGGGGCGACGAAGAGGGCGAGCAGGATGAAGAGTTTTGAGCGCATGAAATCCTCTGGGAGTATTGTAGCGTGCATGGGAAGAAAGCCGTTGGTGGCGGAAAGTGTTACAGGGAACATGGCTCAGGGCGCGGGGATTAGCCGGGAGGCGGCAGAGGGGATATGGAGACGCCAGGTTCTTGTGCGAGTTGAAGCTCACGGGCTTTGGCGGCGATCAGGTATTCATAGAAGGCAATCAAGACGCAGTAGGTGAAGCCCGCGCGACCGTCGAGAAAGCCGAGCTTGAAAAAGTACATGTAGCAGAACTTGACGAGCTGGCGGAAAGGCAGCTTGTAGTAAAGCTCCTTCAGATTGGGGCGGAATTCTTTTCTGTTGAATGGATTGAAAAGCGCGGCGATGTGAAGTTTGCTGCAGATC
>JAJXXN010000091.1 GCA_021781075.1 Acidobacteriota bacterium
ATTCAGCAAGGATGTTGTTTACATTGATGGGCTCGAAGGTGATTTGATAATTCACGGTCGTCAGGCCCGGAGGCAGCGGAATGGCGCTGAGGTCGAAAAAGCCCTGCAGGGCCGCATTGTTGGAGCCGAAGTTGGAGAGCGGGTTGCCGTTGTTGTCATTGAAGCCCAGGATGGCGTTGCCATGGTTGCCGCCGAAGTAGGAGCCCGTGACAAAGCTGACCGCGTACTGGTTCATGGGATTGCCGTTCGCGTCCAGCGGCCGGGCGACGACGTTGACACCCTGCATGCCAACGCCATTTTTGAAGGTGAGTGTGCCCTGAATGGAAATGGTGTTTGCGGCCGTGAGTTGCTTGCCGGGGAATGAAGCCTGGTTGGATGCTGTGACAGGATAAATGCGGCTGAGCGCGGCAACATCGTCCGACTGAAGCGGGTTGAGCCCGGGGCTGAGCACGCCCGGCGGGGGCTGCATGATGGCCCAGTTGGTGCCCGTGCCGCCAGCGCCATAGTCAGTGGCCTGCGCGTAGTCTAAGCCGAGGATGCGGCCGAAGGCGCGCTCCAGGTCGGCGTTCATCAAGGCGATTTGCTGGCTGGTGCTGGCGCAAAGGCCGTTGAGCACGATGACGCCATGCGCAATGGTTGTGTCGGTATTCAAATTGTCGAGCCATTGAAAAAGAACGTTGTTGCGGCAATCCGTGGGATCGCTGGCGCCGGCGCCGAAGATGGCGTTGATGACGGTTCCGTCGTAATCAAAGACGACGGCAAGCGGGTAGGCAGTAGCCGAGGGTGTCACATCGGCGGGCGCGGTGATGACGCCGTTGGTGACGGCGATGTTTGCGCCGTTGACATCCTCATTCAATGGCCCTGCATCCGTAAGCGCAACTGCGGCGGTGGGCACAGCGCTCCAGTAGGCGGCGGCGGCATCAACCATGGCGCTGGCCTGCTGGTTGTTCAAGGAGGGGCTGAGCGCGCCCTGATCGACAAAGTAATTGAGCTGGCCGTTCTTCCAGTGAATCGGCTGGCCCATAAGCCCGGCGTTGAAGTAGGTGGACCCGGCAACATATTTTGGACCGCCGGCAAACAGGAAGGGTTGGCAGGCAAGGAGCAGCAGTGCGATGATTGAAATTTTCCCAGGATGTGTTTGAAATACGCACATTGCCACAACTCCGCGGACGACTCAGGGAATTTGGTGAGAAACGCCTGAATAAATGCCTGAGAAGCCTCACAGAAATTCATCGGCAGAAGGGTGAAAAACTGGAAAGTTTTAAGAATCTGAAAGTAATTGGGCGCGGTTCATGTGAGGTTGCTTACCCGCGCCGTCACAGCACTTTGTTCAGTTGCATCTTTTCAGTCATTGGTGCATCTACAATAGGGAAGAAACAATCATGAGCGAAACCTTGAATACAGTGATTCTTGGGTCCGGTTGCTCCGGGCTCACTGCGGCCATCTATGCAGCGCGCGCCAACCTCAGCCCGTTGGTGCTGGAAGGCCATGAGCCGGGCGGTCAGCTTTCGATGACCACGCTGGTGGAGAATTTTCCCGGATGGCCTGAGGGCATCCAGGGGCCTGAATTGATAGACAACATGCGCAAGCAGGCGAGCCGCTTTGGCGCGCAGTTCAAGCTGGCGCACCTGAACAAGGTGGACCTCTCGACGCACCCCTACAAGCTGGAGACGACGGCGGGGCAAATTTGCACGCGCACCATCATCATTGCCTCGGGCGCGAGCGCGCGCTGGCTGGGATTGCCCAGCGAGCAGGCGTTGATTGGGCATGGCGTATCAAGCTGCGCAACCTGCGATGGATTTTTCTTCCGCGAGAAGGAGATTGCGGTCGTGGGCGGCGGCGACTCGGCAATGGAAGAGGCCTTGTTTTTGACGCGCTTCGCCTCGAAGGTGACGCTAATCCACCGTCGCGATGGTTTCCGCGCCTCCAAGATCATGATTGAGCGGGCAATTGCGCACCCCAAGATTGAGTTGATGACCAACACGGTGATTGACGAGGTGCTGGGCGTTGAAGAAAAGGAAGTGAAGGGGCTGAAGCTGCGCAACCTTGCCACCGGCGATGTTTCCACGCTTCCAATCAGCGGGCTGTTTTTGGGCATTGGGCACGAGCCGAACGCGACGGCCTTTGCCGGGCAGATGGACCTGGACGAGGAAGGATACATCCGGACCGTGAACAACGTGATCACGACGAAGAATGGCGTTGTCATCCCCGGCGTCTTTGCCAGCGGCGATGTGCAGGACCGGCGCTACCGGCAAGCGATCACCGCGGCGGGGACGGGGTGCATGGCGGCGCTGGAGGTGGAGAAATTCCTCGAGGCGTACAACCACTGAGCGCAACAGACGCACAAGAAAAAAGCGCGCGCCATCCGGCACGCGCTTTTTTGATTGACAGCGGGGTATGAAACGGGTGGAATGAAGGGGTTCTCGTGCCGCGGACTGCGGCATGCCCAAGCAAGGCAGGGAGCGGAGGCAAGGAATGCGCAGTTTGAAGACGATTTTCGCCCTAAGTTTACTGGCGATGATTTCACTGGTTGGCTATCGCGCGGGCGCCCAATCCTACACCAGCAATGACGGTCGGTTCAGTGTCTTTTTCCCCGGCGGCGCACCGAAGCAGGAGTCACAGGTGATCAACCTCAAGGGCGGCGGAACGTCAACCCTGTACCAGTTTTGGACCGAGTTGGACAGCAACAACGTCAGTTACATGGTGATGTACAGCGATTATTCGGCTGAATATGCCAATGGCGACCCGCAGGCGGTACTGGCGTCAACACGCGACGGGGCGGTGAGTGGCAAGACGCTGCTGACGGACAACGCGATCAGCCTGAATGGAGTGCAGGGGCGCGCGTTTACAGCCAAGGATGACAATTGGAATTACTCGGTGCGGCAGTATTTGAAGGGCAAGCGGCTTTACCAACTGATTGTGGTGAGCAACAGCGCGCACCCGGCGACGCAGACCGACCAGTTCTTCAACTCGTTCAGCATGTTTTAGGTTGCAAACTTCGTGGCAGGCAAGCCCGGCTTCGGCCGGGCTTTTTCATTGGCTTCAGAACCTGAGCCTGGCGCCAAACTCGAACTCGCGGGGACGGAAGAAGTTGGTGGCGTTGATGTCGATGGGTTGGCCGAAGGCATAGGTGTTCAATTTGTATCCCGTGAGAAAATTCAGCCTGGGCAAGCTGGCGGTCGATCCGGAGCGGAGGATGTAGCCGGTGGTTTCAAGCTCGGTGACGTTCTCGTGGTTGAAAAGGTTGAAGCTCTCGGCGATGAGTTCGAGGGCGCGTGATTTGCCGAGGAAAACTTCCTTGTACAGGCGCACATCGGCAACCCAGGCGGCGGGATAGCGGAAGCTGTTGCGGGCGATGGTGTAATTTTTGTGGTCGTTGACGCCAGTGCCGTAGATGCGGTTGTCGCCGCCGTAACCGTTGATGCCGGGGCCAAGGCCGGGGATGATGGCGCCGTTCAGCACGGAGCCGCTGCCGCCGACGGGGTTGGCGGGCATGCAGAAATCGCCGGGAGGGACGCAGGTGGCCAGCGAGCCGCTGGTGCGCATGGTGTAAGGCAGGCCGCTGGAGTAGCGCGCGATGGTGGAGAATCCCCAGTTGTTGGCAAGCCGCCCCAGCGTGCCCTGCATCTTCCAGGGCGTGAGCCACTCGACCATGCCGCCGCCTTCGTGGCGCACGTCCAGGTCGCTGGCGCCGTACTCGTATTGAAAGAATTGCGGGTCGAGGACGTCGCTGCCGGCGACGAGTGTGGTCTCGTTTGGGTTCCAGTCCATGGCGTGCGCGTAGGTGTAATGCAGATGGAAGACAAAACCGTTGCGGGTGTAGCGGACGAGGCGCAGCGAAGCCGCTTCATAGGTGGAGTTGGCCTTGGCGGCAACATCGGTAATCTGCTGGTAGTTGGGATTCAGGCGCCCGCATTGGCCGGCAAGGTTGAGTGGCGAGCCTGCAGGGCAGGCAGCGGCGGGCCAGGATGCATAGAACGGAAGTTTGATGAGTGAATCCTTGATGGGGCCGAGGCCGTAGTTGGCGCAGGAGGAGTTCTGCGTCCCGAGGGGCGATTCCTCGCAGACGGCGAAGGTGATGGTGCCGGGATTGACGGCGGGGTCGATGTTTGTGTCCAGTGAAATGGGCAGGTGGCGGCCAAGGCTGACCATGGCGCTGGCAGTGACAAAGAGCGCTCCGGGGAACTCCTCTTCGACGGCGACAAGCCCCTGATGGACTTGCGGGTTTTTGAAGCGCCTGTCGAACTGGACCGCGCCGGGCATGACGAGATTAAGCGGCTCTCCGGCGAAGACATAGGGGAATGGCGGAGCTCCGCCGCCGTTGAGATTGTCGGTGGGGCGCATGAAGAAGTTGAGGTCGCCTTTGAGCGAGCCGGTATGGGTGAGGACCGTCTCGATGGTGGCGTTCTCCGTGCGGCCGTAGTAGAGGCCGTAACCGGCGCGGAGGATGGGCGCGTATTTGCCGCCCATGGCCCATGCCATGCTCAGGCGCGGCCCCCAGTTGTTGCCGAGGGTGGGCATGACACCGGTACCGGGTAGATCGGGGTTGGCCACAAGTGCGATGGGCGGGGGCATTTGTTCGCGTTCCCAGCGCAGGGCGGCGGAGAGGGTGAGGTGGCGTTTGTATTGCCATTGCTCTGTCAGGTAGGCGGCCCAATCGTTGGTGCTCAGGCTCCAGCCCGCGGGGCCCATGGTCTGCGAATAATACGAGTAGCATGGCAGGTAGCCGAGACCCAGGCCGCCGGGATGAATGCTGCGCGTGGGGTCGCAATTGTGCTGGTTGTAGGGGTCAAGCTCGCCGGACAGGCCGAATTTAAGAAATGTAAGCGCATCGGAGGCGAAATCAACCGCCGAAGTATAGTTGTAGGTTCCGGTCTGGTTGAGCAAGACGCCGATGTAGTCCTGCACATGGCCAAAGGAGAAACCTGCCTTGACGAGGTTCTGCCCGGCGACCCAGCTCAATTGCTGGCTGGCCTGGAAGCGGCGCTCATCGGGATATGCGCCGGGCCCGAGGCGCGGGGAGTTGCCAAGCCTGAAGCCATAGCGTGAATCGACGTTGATTTGAGGCAGACGGCCCCAGTCGTTGATGAGAAATTGCTGTTCAAAGGCGGAGGGATTGCTGGGCGTCTCGCGCAGCAGTTCGCGCGACCAGCTTGCCTGGGTCATGGCGAGCAGGTTCTCCGTCCAATAATGCTCCCAGCGCGCCAGCGCCCATTGCTCATCGGCTTTGCTGTTGCCAAAGCTGTGGTTGCCGAAGGTTTCGCTGGTGCGGGTGAGCGCGCCGCCGGGTGCGTTCCACTGCGCGATGTTGCCCTCGGCCATCCAGTGGTCGCGCTCCGTCGGCTGCCAGTCGAGGCGGCCAAAGCCGATCCACTGCTTTGCCGACCGCGGCGCGGGCCCGAGCAGTGCGTTGAGCGACTCAAGCAGCGGCGAGTAGGCCGCAATTCCCTGCACCAGCGCGTTGCCGGTTTCGCCCAACTGCGTGGCAAGCAACTCCATCTGGTCATTGGCCGGCTCCAGGAAAAACAGGTCCTCGTGCCTCATGCTGGCCACGCCTGGGTCGTTGCGGTCGTAACCGTCGATGGCGGCGAACCAGAAGAGTTTGTTTTTGCGCAGGTCGCCGCCCGTGCCCGCTCCCCAGGTGATTTCAAGGTCGTTCGGCGTGTAGCTGAAGGGCGTGAAGACGGGGATGGTGGTGGAGGTTGCAGGAGAAGTTTCCTTCACAATCTGCGTGTAGGGATTGAGCGCGCTGAAATAATTGCCGCGGCTGTAGGCGAAGGCCTGCCCATGCAGATTTTCAGTGCCGCGCGCGGAATGGGCCTTCATTTCGCCGGTGGCCGCATAACCGGATTCGATTTCGCCATTCCCTGCCTGCACCTCCATGCGGGCAATGGCGGCCTCGGCCATGGGCGCGCCGCTTTTGCGTCCCCAACCGCGGCTCTTGAAGGCCGGGGTCAGGTTCATGCCGTCCACCTCCATCGCGGCGCTCAATGCGCCGGCGGCGCGAAACTCCGCGGGGTTGATTTGCGCCCCGGGGTTCTGGCCGGTCGTGTCCAATGATTTGGGAGCGATGCTGCCATTGGGCGGGGCCGCATGGGGCGTCTCAATGGCGAAGTTGCTCCAGTTGCGCCCCGTCACGGGCAGCGTCTTCAACTCTTCCCCGCTGATCTCGGTCTTCAACACAACCGTGGTCGGGGTCAGGTCATGCACGGTGACGGGGATGGGCTTGGGCGGCGGCAGCGTCATGGCAAGCGCGATGAGCACGCGGGATTGATCGCCGCCGTTGACAATCAGCCCCTCGACCTCGCCGTGGCCCAGTTCGGTGGAGTCGGCGTCGAGCGTGTACTCGCCGGGGGCAAGTCCCTTGAATTTGTAGTTGCCATTCTCGTCCGTGGTGGTGCTGGCCGTGGCGCCGGTTTCAACATTGCGCACGGTGATGCGGGTGCGTGCCAGGGGGTGGGAGTAGTCATCGGTGAGACGGCCGGAGAGTGTGCCTGCATCCTTCTGCGCGGAGAGCAGGGCGGCGCCGAGGAAAATGGCGACAAGGAGCGGGATCAGTTTCCATTGTGGCTGGGCTTCTGCCATCAAGTCCCTCACGGGGTGGCAGATGCTGGGGGATGGAACTGATTCAAAGGAATCAAACGCGCCGGATTGTGCAAACCGGTCTCGCGGGTGATTGTACGCCTGAACACGTAAAATAGAGAAGTTGAATGTGTGCGGCGCGGTCGGGAAGGCTTTTCCACGCGTTGCGCAAGACGGGCATGGAATGTTCATTGATGAGGTAAAAATCCGCGTGAAGGCCGGCGATGGCGGCAACGGCTGCATGGCCTTCCGGCGCGAAAAATTTGTGCCGCGCGGAGGGCCATCGGGCGGCGATGGCGGGCGCGGCGGCGACGTGGTGATGGTCTCAAGCCAGCGCCACAACACGCTCATTCATTTTCGCTTCAATCCCGAGCACAAGGCCGAACGCGGCGAGCACGGCATGGGCTCGAATTGCACCGGCTCGGATGGCGAGGGCGTGACCCTGCAGGTCCCTGTGGGCACGGTCGTCTATGACCTTGAAACCGGCGAGGTGGTGCACGATTTTTCAACGCCTGACGACAGCATTGTGATTGCCCGCGGCGGGCGCGGCGGGCGCGGCAACCAGCACTTTGCCACACCCACCCACCAGGCCCCGCGCGAGCACGAGATGGGCAGGCCGGGCGAGGAGCGCGCGCTGCGGCTTGAGCTGAAGCTGTTGGCCGACGTGGGCCTGGTCGGCTATCCCAATGCTGGCAAGTCCACGCTGATTTCACGCATCAGCGCCGCGCGGCCCAAGATTGCCGATTATCCCTTCACCACGCTCGAGCCCAACCTCGGCGTGGTCAGCGTCGGCCAGGAGCCGGATACACAATCGTATGTGGTGGCCGATTTGCCGGGGTTGATTGAGGGCGCGCACTTGGGCGCTGGACTCGGCGTGCAATTTTTGCGGCACATTGAGCGCACGCGATTACTGGCGCACTTGGTCGATGTCTCCGATGCATCGGGCCGGCCCGATGCCGTTGAGGATTTCAAGGTGATCAATGCCGAGCTGGAGGGCTTTGGCCACAGCCTGATGGACAAACCCATGGTCGTGATTGCGACCAAGGTGGATGTCGCCAACCCGGAAAAACTGAAGAAACTCACCGCGCACGCGAAGAAACGCAAGCTGGAGTTCCACGCGATTTCATCGGTGACCGGCGAAGGGATTGAAGAGCTGAAGTGGGCGCTGGCCAAGCTGCTGGACAAGACTGCAAAGAAGAAACGTGCGACTTAGGGAATTATCCCCGCAATTTTTGCATCAGCAGTGATGGCCTGCCTGTGGGCAAAAAGCAACTGCGGGTTCTTCACCCGCTTGCTCTCGTTCAGGATGACAATGCCCTTGATGCATTCAATTACTTGCCACGGATTACCCCGCGCAGATCGCGCCCGTAGGCAGTGTCATCCTGGGCGCAGCGAAGGATGACAACGAATGCGCAGGAATGGCGCGCAGGTCAACTGACAGAAATACTTGTTTTCACCGGCAATTCCCCGTACGCCGCATAGACGCCCTCGAAAACCGAATCCCAACTCATGGTGAGCGAGTACTCGCGCGCGGCGGCGCGCATACGGGCATGAAGCGCCGGCTCCGCGAGAATCCCGGCAATTGCATCAGTAAACTCGGCATCCTCGGCAATGCGGCCGGTGATGCCCTCGTGCACGATTGTCTTCGGCCCGCCATCCCGCGTGACAATGGCCGGCACGCCGCTGGCCAGCGCTTCCAGCACAACGTTCCCGAAGGTGTCGGTGTGCGAGGGGAATACAAAGAGGTCCATGTTGGCGTAGGCCTCGCTGAGCGCCGCGCCCTTGAGCACGCCGGTGAACTCGGCCTGAGTGAGGTGCTGGCGGAGCCAGGCTTCATCGCCGCCGTGGCCCACAACAAGGAAGCGGAAGTTGGTGATGCCGCGCGCGAGGAGTTCATTTTGCACCGTGACCAGCCGGGCAATGTTCTTTTCAACCGAGAGCCGGCCGACGAAGCCGAGCAGGATGGTTTCATTGCCGGGCTTGCGGCTGCGGTGCGCGGGCGAGAAAAGCTCCGTGTCCACGCCGCGGGGCATCAGGTGGCAGTTGCGGTGCGCGGTGCGCTCGAGCAGTGTGCAAAGGTCGGGGTTGGGCGCGAAGAGCACATCGGCGACCGAATAAAATTTTGCGGCGATGGCCATGGCCGCATCTTCAATCTGTCTCTCAATTGAGGCCGCGCGATCGACGGCAAGAAAGCGCGTAAACCAGCCCGAGCGGCGTGCGGCGTACTCGTGGACGTTGGTGTGCCAGCTTGCCGCAAGCGGCAGGCCGAAATC
>JAJXXN010000077.1 GCA_021781075.1 Acidobacteriota bacterium
CCGACCAACTCCGCTACGTTGCCGCCGGGCAGGACCCCAATGATGTCGCGCGCTTTCTCGACCTTGCCTTTCCGCTTGCCGCCTGCTCCGCGCGCACGGAGCAGGGCTGGCTATGGCGGTTGCCGGCACTTGCCTATCTGCCGCTTGGCCTGGCCGCAGTGCTGCTGACCGCTTCACGGGGGGGCGCGGTGGCGGCAGCCATCGCATTGCTCGGCGCAATTGCGGTCTTGTTTTACCAAAAGCCCAGGCTCGCCTTTTTTTCAGCACCGCTGCTTGCCGCTTCATTCCTCGTTTTTAACCTGGTTGTGCCGCAAGGCTCCTTGCAACGCATTGCCACCCTGCGCGATGAACTCTTGCTTGGCACGTGGAATGACCGGTTGGCAATCTGGTCCCGCGGGCTTGAGGCATTCCACCTTGCGCCTTGGTTCGGGCAGGGCGCGGGTACCTTTGTCCTCGCCGCTCAAACTGCCAATGGCGACACGGCGCACAATACCCCGCTTACTCTTCTTGTCACGGGCGGTTTGATCGGCCTCGGCATTTCGTTTGCAATTGCCTGTGAGGCCATCAGGATGGCGACGCAACTCGAAGGCCACCGGCGCATCGCGCTCCTTGCTGCGCTTGCCGCATTGCTCGTCTCGTCCCTCGTCGGCACGGTTGAAGAAAACCGCACAACCTGGCTCGTCATCGCATTTGTCGCTGTCGCAGCTCGCCTGCAGGAGGCAATTCCCAAACAGGGACTTTGCAATGTTTGAGGCCGACGGGCAACGGCAGGGCGCGGAGGATTTCTTCGCCGGCATTCTGCGCGCCTCCTTGCAATTGTCTCTTGCCGGGCTGCTGGTTAAATCGATTGCCTTGGGAAAGGAATTCATCGTCGCTGCCGCCTACGGGCGCTCCGATGCGATGGACGCTTTCTTGCTCGCTTTCCTTCTTCCCAATTTGTTTGTCAACCTGCTTGCGGAATCCATGAACCAGGCGTTGATCCCTGCTTATGTTCGCATGAGAATTCAGCATGGCAAGCAGGAGGCCCGGCGGCTATTGTCAAATTCCATGCTCTTGCTGTTTGTGATTCTGTCATGCATTGCGGCAGCCTTGGGCGCATCCCTCCCGCTGCTTCTACCGCTGCTCGCGCCGCATTTCAGCCCTCAAAAGCTGGGCCTCGCTATTGGGTTGGGTCGGATTATGCTGCCTGTCATTGTGCTGGTCGGGATGGCTGCAAACGGCGCGGCAGTCTTGAACGCCTTGGGCAGCTTCACCTGGCCTGCGCTCGCGCAATCAATGATTCCATTGGCCATCCTCTCGGCCGCGTTGCTCTTCGGCCATTCATACGGAATTTACGCCATTGCCCATGCCGCGGTCGCGGGTGCATTGTTGTTCGCGCTCCTCATCTTTCTCCTGTTGGGCCTCAAGGGCGAGCATCCACGCATCCATTGGTACCGGGGCATCTCGGGCTCGGCGGAGGTGCTCCGGCAATACCTGCAGGTTTTATTGAGCGCGCTGGTTGCAAATGCCGGCTTGCTGGTGGATCAAGCCATGGCCATGCTGTTTGTCGCCGGCAGTCTCTCCGCGCTGGTTTACGCGGGGAAATTCGTCTCCATACCGATGGCCATGTTGGCCGGCGTCATCAGCACCGCAATCACCCCGCATTTTTCGCGCATGGTGGCGCACCGCAAATGGCAGTCATGCCGCGCTACAATCCGCCAATGGGCCTGGTTGATGGCGGCGGCCTCCTCCGTGCCCGCGCTTGCCCTGATTCTTTTTGCCAGGCCAATCCTGCGCATTGCCTTTGAGCATGGCGCCTTCCATGCAGCCGATACAGCCGCGGTCGCGCCGGTCTTGATGATGTATGCCCTCCAAATTCCGTTTTACGTGGCAAGCCGCGTCCACTATCGTTTCATCATTGCCATGCGCAGGACTGAAATTGTGCTCTACTGCGGCGCCATCAACCTGGCGCTTGATGTCCTGCTGAACCTTGTGCTGATGCATTTTTATGGCCTGGCCGGCATTGCCCTTTCCACCTCCTTGTGGACGCTTTTCACATTTCTTTTTCTTGCGTATTGGGCGCGCAGGTTGTTGCGCGAAGCTGAATCTCGCGAGGCGGTGGGATGAATTCAAAAGCATGGTACTTGTTGCGCTTTGACGACCTGTGCCCCACCATGAGCCGTGGCGGCTGGCTAAGATTCCACGCGCTGATCTGCAGGCACCAACTCAAGCCTATCCTCGGCATCGTCCCTGACAACCAGGATATCGACCTTCTTCTTGAGCCGCCGCACGAGGAATTCTGGCAATGGATGCGCGAGCTTGCCTGTGGCGGCGCTTCTGTCGGCCTGCATGGCCTGCACCATTTGAATTCGCATCATGGCAAAAGCCTGATCCCTCTGCACCAACATACGGAGTTTGCCGGCGCGGCTCTGCTCGAGCAAATATCCAAAATCCAGCGGGGGATGGGAGTGCTTAGGTCATATGGGTTGGATCCAAATATTTGGGTTGCGCCGCGGCACGGTTTTGACAGGAACACTTTGCAGGCGCTGCACAAAGTCGGCTTGACCCGCCTCTCAGATGGGTTGGCAAGCAGGCCATTCCTCCAGGAAGGCGTTGTTTGGCTGCCTCAGCAACTCTGGGCGCCGGTAAGGAAGGGCCCCGGGCTATGGACTCTTTGCATTCATTCCAACACATGCACGGAGCATCAATTTTCCGCCATCGCAAAGTTCATTGAAGGGCATCGACAACAATTCATAGGCGTCGAGGAAGCATTGCGGTTGTTCCCACCCACGCCCTTGCGGCCGATGGAAGCCGCGCTCGCGCAGGCCCGTCTTGCGCGAATACGATTCAGCAGGTGGCGCCATGGCCGCTTCAAGCTGGCTCATCCCCATCTGTGAGGCGCAGGATTCAGGGCAAGCAGTTGTTCGTAGGTTCGCTCCCACGCATCAAGGAGCTTTTCCATCGCGAAATGTTCCTTGGCAAAATTAAAATTCTCATCGCCAACTTGCGCGCGCTCCGTTGCACTCCGTTCCATCATTGAACTCATCTTTTCGGCCAATGCGGCGGCATCACCAACAGGGGCAATCCAAGCATGGGAGTTTTGCGGGAGTGCATCGCGCACACCTGCGGCATCGGTCGCCACAACCGGAAGGCCATGGGAGGATGCTTCAAGAATGCTCATCGGCAGCCCCTCCCAGCGCGAGCTGTGCACCAGGCCGTCCGCTTGTGAATAGAGCGGGCTCAAATCCGCGAGAAAGCCCGCCCATTCCACACGCCCCGCTACACCAAGCGTTGCCGCAAGGGCCTGCAACCGGCCCCGCATCGCTCCTTCCCCTGCGATTGTCAATCGTGCATTGCGATTCGCCAGTGCAAAGGCTTGCAGCAATGTGCCGTAATCTTTCACCGCCTCCAACCTGCCTACGGCAAGCCAGTGGAATGGCAAGGCAGAAGGGTGCCGAGCCACCCGCATTGCGGGAATTTTCACCCCGTTTGGCAGCAGGATTAGTTTTCCCGGCTTCACGCCACACTGCCCAATCCAGCATTTTGCAACTGAACCGCTGACCGCTGTTGAGCCGTTGCTCAGCCGGCCGCTCAGTCGGTAGCCAGTGCGACGCAAAAAATTGCCGGTGGAGGCGGTGTGCAGGGTATCGCAAACCACACGCACTGGCGTAAAAAGCCGCGACCAGCGCGCCATCCATGTGGCATGTGGAAGATGCGCGTGCAGGATGTCCGGTTGATGGCGCCTGATCCAACGGCTCAGCCTCAACCAGCCAATCGGGTCCTTCCAGCCATGGCGCATTTGCAGGGAATGGCATTCAACAGCCCGAAGCTCATCGTGCTGCCCCCGGATGCCGCCGCTCATGCAGAGCAAATAAACCTTCCAGCCCCGGGTCGCAAGTCCACCAGCCAGCTGGATGGCCTGCCTTTCAGCACCGCCAATTTTTTCTATGCCCGGTAGCAGGATGGCAACCTTCTTCATCGGCGGAGCACCTCACTGAAGTACTCCGCATAGGCGCCCACTGCAACACCGCATTCATAAGGCCGAATGAATTCATGCCGGAATTTCTGGCCGGGTCGATGCTGGGCAACGACGGCTGCAATGGCTTTTTCAAGGGCCCGCGCGCTTGTCTCCTCGGCCATCCAGGTCCCCGGCCTGTTAAGGAGCAAATCAGCAACGCCCCGCGAGCACGGGGTGGCGACGATCGGCAAGCTGAATGCGGCCGCCTCGAGCAGGGCATTCGGCATCCCCTCACTGCGTGAAGAGAGGACAAAAATATCCGCATTGACTGCCTCGAATGGGTTCTCGCAATACCCAATTAAGCTCACGGCCCCTTGCAACGCAAGCTTGGCAGCGAGTTTTTCCAGGCGTTCATGTTCAGGCCCCTGGCCGACGATGGTTAACTGCATCGCGAAACCCTGTTTGCGGAGTGCGGACAATGCCTGCAACAGGAGGTCAAAACCTTTCTCCTGAACCAGCCTGCCCACGGCAAGTAATTGGATGGCGGTTGAACCGGGTTTGGGCAGCGCCGCAACAACAGGAAAGCGGATGGGATTGTTTAATGCTTGCACCAGCTCCCGTCGAACCGGTAGCGCGGCACAAAGCTCATCGGCCATCGCCTTCGATTGGGCGATGATGCCATCTGCTAGCGGATAAAGCATCCTGTACGCACGGGCTGCCAATCCGGAATCATTTTCAGGAAGGGCACCGTTTTGCCGCACCACGATTTTTACGCCACCGGGGTAAAAACTCCGCAGCATGAGTACCAGAAAATTCAAATGCGCCATGCACGAAACTATGAGTTGTGGCTTGACTCTTCGTACTAGGGTGATGATGCGCCAGCTTGCAAACCGGACGCGACGCGCATGCAGCTGGTGAACTTGAACGTGCCTGGGGAGCTGGACTGCCGCGCCATGAACGGCGCTTAAAATACCCAAGTGTATGCTGAAACGCTCCTGTGGCAGTTCGCGCGCGAGCAACTCCATTACGCGTTCTGCTCCGCCACTACCCAGATGCGGAATCAAAAGGAGCATCCTCGCGCGATTATTCTCCATAAGCTAACCATCTTACCGCCTGAATCAAACCGTGCGCATGGTCTCTACGACTTTGGTCATCGTCCGCATCCTGCATGGACTTTGCTATATTATCTGCGACTCTTCCTTGCTCCATTTGTTGGATTCGTGGCCCCAAGTCTGCATTGGACAACGCAATGCAGAAGAGCAATCCTCTTGAACGACCCGTCAACGCAAGATGCCGGTTGGTTATCGGCGTCACCAGCGACCAAACCTGCCTCGTGCTTCATGCGCGCGTGCGCGCTTTTCAACAGGCTGGATATGAGGTCATCCTGGTTTGTTCTCCAGGCCGTTTCCTGAATCAACTTGTTGAGGTGAGTGGAGTTGACGCATATCCGCTTCCAATGAAGCGTGCCATCTCCCCTTTGAACGACCTGCGTTCGCTCCTTGCGCTTTGGCTGCTGCTGCTTCGCATTCGCCCGTATGTCGTCGAATTCAGCACGCCCAAGGCCGGGTTGTTGGGCTCCATCGCATCCTTGTTGGCCAACGTCCCATGCCGCATTTATCTCTTGCGCGGATTGAAGCTCGAGACGGCGCACGGGCTTAAGCGCAGGGTCTTGTTGCTTGCAGAACGCATTGCCGCGGCTTGTGCGCATCACATTCTTTGCAACAGTGAAAGCCTCAAGGCACTGGCCGTGCAATTGCGGATAGCACCGGCCGCGAAAATTTCGGTTTTGGCCGATGGCAGCAGCTCCGGCGTAGACCTTGTCCGCTTCTGTCCCGGGCATTCGTGCGTGCGCGATGCGCTGGAGATACCAAGGCATGCAAAAGTCTTTGGATTTGCCGGACGATTGACAAGGGACAAGGGCATCGCCGAATTCCTGCTCGCCTTCGAGCGCCTGCAACACGACGCCATCCCTTGCTACGCATTGCTCGTTGGCTGGTTTGATGAGGCCGAAGATGAGCTCGAGGATGAATTGAAGGCGCGCCTGCGGAACCATCCACGCATTCGCCTCACGGGTTACGTTGCGGACACTGCGCCGTATTATCGCGCCATGGATATCTTTGTCCTGCCCACTCGGCGTGAAGGTTTCCCCAATGCAATCCTGGAGGCGGCAGCAACTCGTCTGCCGGTCATTTCCTCTCTCTGCACCGGTGCGCGCGATGCGGTGGTCCCTGAAGTGACCGGGCTGTTGGTTGAGCCCGGGAATGTGGACGCTTTAACCGACGCCATGAGCAAGTTATTGTGTGAGGAGTCACGCTGCCTGCGGATGGGCGCAGCCGCGCGCATCTGGGTCGAGCGCCATTATTCCATGGACAGGGTTTTGGCGGAGCATGTGGATTTTTATAAAAACAGAACCGGCGCCGCGATCAATGAGTGGGATGCAGCGCCGGAGGCTGTTTGAAATTTAAAAAAACACCAGGGAATTGACCATTTGCATGGAATGCGGCATCAACTCATAGGCGCCTTCGGCAGCATTTTTCAATACCTCACCGGGCGCAATGCCTAATACTAGCGTCGCGGCAATGGCCAGCATCAAGGCAGCAGATACGGCAACTCCAATCGGTTGGGCAACCGGCGGAACAGGGGACTCGCCCTCAGGTTTCTGGGCAATGCTGACTATCAGGCGCAGATAATACGCCGCCGCCAGGCCTGAGTTTAACAAACCGATTAGTACAAGCCAGACAGCCCCACCGCCCATGGCAGTGGTGAAGCTGAAAAACTTTCCAAAAAATCCGCCGGTGAACGGAATGCCGATGAGGGAGATCAAAAAGAAGATCAGTGCGCCGCCGAGCACAGGGGTGCGGTACAGCACGCCGCGAAAATCCTTGATCAAGGGCAACTCGTCCTCGTAGCCACTGATCAAGGTGACCACGGCGAATGCGCCCACATTCATGGATGCGTAGGCTGCCGTGTAGAAGCAGGCCGCGGTAATGCCCGTATTGCCCGCGCCGGCAAAGGCCGCAATCAAATAACCGGCATGTGCAATGGAAGAGTAGGCGAGCATGCGCTTTACGTTGTGCTGGCGCAAGGCGGCAAGATTGCCCACTGTCATCGATAGGACTGCTACCAGCCACAGCAGTGGTGTCCATATCGGCTGCAAAGCAGGGAATGCGCCGTAAAGAATGCGAATGAGCAGCGCAAAGGCGGCGGCTTTGGGCGCAGTGGACATGAGTGCGACAACAGGCGAAGGCGCGCCCTCATAAACGTCCGGGGTCCAGATGTGGAATGGTGCCGCGGAGACTTTGAATAGGATTCCCACCAGCATCAGGCCAAGCGCAAGCAGGATGAGCCCCGGATGCCCGCCTGTGTGGACGCGGGTGGCAATCTCGCTGATGACCGTGCTGCCAGTGGCACCAAAGACCATGGCTATGCCATAAAGGAAAAATCCAGTGGCAAAGGAGCCAAGCAGAAAATATTTGATGGCCGCCTCGGGTCCACGGCCGTTTTCTTTCCGGTAGCCGGCAAGCACATAGGTTGCAATCGAGGAGATTTCAAGGGCAATGAACACAACCAGCAGCTCGACGGCTGAGGTCAAAAGGCACATGCCGACTGCGCCGAATGTGATGAGGGCGAAGAACTCGCCCTTGTGATGGCCGTTTTCTGGCAATGTGTCGAGCGCGATAAGCAGCGTGACAAGGACAATGCCGCATATCAATACGTGGAAAAAGATGCTGAACGTGCTGGTTTCAACGGTACCGTAAAAACCAGTGCGCTCTGCCAGTTGCAGCAGGGCCAATTGCGCCTGGCTGGCCAGTAGCGCAAATACCGTGCCCAATGCGGCCAGCCAGCCCAGGTTGCGCCGGTCAACATGTGGCGGCAACGAGGCATCCACCAGCATGATCAGTACGCCGGTGATGGTCAGCACCACCTCAGGCAATATACGGAAAAGATCCGTGGGCATCAGGTGCAATAGGTCGAGTGTCATGGATGTGCCTCCACGGAGATTTGCTGGGCGGCGTGCGCTGTTGTTGGTGCGAGGCCTTTCTCAATGGCCGGCAAAAACGTATTTGGCGCAAGGCCAAGGTAGAGCATCAGCAGGGCCAGAACCGAGAGGGTTGCGAATTCTCCGAAACCGAGATCGTTGACAGGCTTTGCGCGGGTCAGCTCGCCCTCGGGGCCGTAAAAGATTTTCTGTACCAGTGAAAGCAGATACGCCGCGCTCAGAATCACGCCAAGCGTGGCCAATGCGCCCCACATTCTGCTGAATCCGGTGAAGGTTCCGCTCAAAATCAAGAACTCGCTGATAAACCCGTTGAGCATTGGCAAGCCGACCAATGACAGCCCGGTGATGACGAAGAAGGTTGCCGTCTTGGGCAGCCTGCCGGCCACACCGCCATACGCGCTGATCTCGGAACTTCCATAACGCGCTTCAAAGACGCCAAGAAGCAGCAACAATGCGCCATCGGTCACGCCGTGATTGAGAATCTGGTAGACCGCGCCGGGGACGCCCGTTTGCGTGAAGCCATATATTCCAAGCGTGGCAAAGCTGAGATGGCTGAGTGCGGCATATGCTGCGAGCCGCCAGAAATCGCGCTGCACAAGCGCCAGGCAGGCGCCGTAGAGGATGCCGATTACGGCGAGTGCCACCATCCACCGCGCCGCCTCATGTGCCTGCGCTGGGAAGAGCGCCACGTGAAAGCGCAGCATGGAGTAAAGGCCAAGTTTGCCGGCTATGATCATGGCAAGTGCGACAGGCGCGTCTGAAAACGCATCCGCAAGCCAGCCATGCAATGGCACTACAGGAACCTTCACCGCAAAGGCGATGAGGAAAGCCAATGCAACCCAGCAAAGCGCGCCT
>JAJXXN010000245.1:0-1457 GCA_021781075.1 Acidobacteriota bacterium
GAATACCCGGAAATTTACCCAACCCAACCGCAAAAATGAACATGCCCCGGCAGCGCAGGCAATTGAGTGAAACCGCCGCGCAGCCGGGGCTGAAATGCAATCGGATTGCGCCGTCCCTAGTTGTGAAAAACTTCCTGGTCCGCAATATAGGCGATGATCGCGTTTTGCATCCGCGCGCTGCGCTCATTGGCCGGCCATGTGGCATTCCAATCCACCGTGCCCCCGGGCATCGTGAACGCCTGCGCACCCAGCGCCACGGCCGCAAGCAACTCCACATTGTAGGCCTTTTCCTCCAGCGCGCTCGTGTTCTCACCCGCGACATTTGCCACGCCCGAGCGCAGGTCCGCGATTATCGCGCCGTCAAAGCCCGCGGCAATTGAAAGCGTCTTGCCCTTCAGCCGGTTCGGGTCGAAAAGGCAGTTGTAAATCACCCCGTCGGGCGAGTCCGCCGCGCTTACTCCATACAGCTTGGCGTTCTCCTCATTGGTCCCGAAGCCGATGTTCACACCGTTCTCCTCGCCCGGCTTCCCGTAGGCGGCGGCAGCGCGCTCAATCAATTTTGCGGCCGGCGAATCGGCGCCAAAGATTTTTTCCGCCTCCCGCATCCCCTCCACCGGGTTGCCTGGCCCGCTGTTGTCAATCGCCGCCGCCGTCACGTCCTTCACTTTGGAGTTGTAATCAATCTCCTTGGCGGTCACGTCGGCCACCGACTGCAGCACCAGTTGCGCGCGGTACAGGTTCAAATGCCCGAAGCCGCCAACCTCAAGCACATGCCCCGCGCCATCCCGCCGCATTTCGGTCGCGCCCGCATCCACGCGCCCCGTCAGTGTCGCGCTCACCTCGCTCTTCACGCATCCAAGGCACGTCCCGCCGCCCTTGTACGGTGTTGAAAGCAACCCGTCAAACTTCTTGAACTCCTTGTCCTTCGTCAACTGCACCGGTGTCCGCGCCTGGGCATCCGATTTTCCCTTGAAATTTTTCGCAGCCTGGAACTCAAGCACCACCGCCGCGCCCGCCTTGCCCTTCGTCCCCTCGGGGTAGGCCAGCCAGATGCCATTCACCTGCTGGCCGCAGTCATCGCCCAGCAAAATAAATTCGTCAAACCCCGCGCGCACCGTCGCATGGACCTGCACAATCTTCCCATTGAAGGCCTGTGGGTTCTTCAGTATCTCGCATACCGTTGCAGCTGTGCCCTGCGCGCGCAGCGAGCCCGCCGCGCAAACCACCATCGCCGTCAGGCATATCCCCAACCTCAACTTCCTCATTGCGAAACGCTCCTCCGGTTCCGGGTCGCCCCGTCAAAAATTCAAACAAAGACTACCATGCGCCCGCGCGCGTTGCACAGGGCGGCATCCGCTACCATAAAGCCATCCCATCTGAGGGGTATTCCCGATGCGCGACGGTTTTTTCCGCTTCCCATCCATTGTGATTTTTCTTTTTGTCGCGGTGCTTGCCGC
>JAJXXN010000245.1:1467-8789 GCA_021781075.1 Acidobacteriota bacterium
CGCAGCGCAACAGGAGCGCCCGGCTGCGCTTACCCCGGAGTTGCGCGCCCGCGTTGACCAGGCTGCGCTCGGCTTCCTCGCCAACTCCGGCTCCCCGGCCGTCTCCATCGCCGTTGTTGAGGCTGGCCAAATCGTCTACGCCGGCGGCTACGGATTCGCCGACCTTGAAAACCAGGTCCCCGCCACCGCTGAAACCCGCTACCGCCTCGCCTCCATCTCAAAAACCTTCACCGCCATTGCGGCCATGCAACTCTGGCAGCAGGGCAAACTCGACCTCGACGCGCCCATTCAAAAATACTGCCCGGCATTCCCCGAAAAAAACGCGCCCATCACCACCCGCATGTTGCTCGGCCATCTCGCCGGGATACGCCACTACAAGGCGGGCCCCGCCGGCCTGCCCGAGGTCAACAGCACAACCCACTTCTCCAACCCAATCGCCGGCGGCCTCGGCTTCTTCAAGGACGACCCTCTCATCGACAAGCCTGGCAACCACTTCCACTACTCCACGCAGGGCTACACGCTCATCGGCTGCGCCATCGAATCAGCCTCCGGCCAAAGTTACACCGATTATGTTGAAAAAAATATCTTCGCCCCCGCGCGGATGGACACAGCCACCGTCGATGACCGCTTCAACCTCATCCCCCACCGCACCCGTTTTTACAGCAAGGACAAGGATGGAAAAATTGAGAATGCCGAGTTCCTTGATTCCAGCTATAAAATCCCCGGCGGCGGATGGCTCGCCGATGCGCCGGGGTTGGCCCGCTACGAAATCGCGCTGATGGAAAACAAACTCGTCGCGCCGGGAACCTTCGCGCTGATGACCACGCCACTCAAGCCCGCTGACGGCTCCGAGGACCATTACGGCCTTGGTTTCTTTGTCTATGACGGGGACAAGAGCATCGACGTCGGTGGCAAAAAATTCACCTCCGTCGGCCACGCCGGCGGCCAGCAGGGAACCAGCACCATGATCCTCATGGTCCCCGCGCTCCAATTCGGCGTCGTCGTCCTCTCCAACCTCGATGGCTCCAACGCGCCCGGCCTCGCCGAGGACCTCGAAAAACTCCTGCTCCGACCGACTCGCTGACCCCGCTTCCTCAACTAACCCGGCTATTTCCCCTTTACCGCCGCAATCCATGCGTCCACTCTTTGCTCAAGCAAATCCAGCGGCATCGCGCCCGAGTCCAGCACCTCATCGTGGAAGGCGCGGATGTCAAACTTGCCGCCAAGCTCTTTTTTAGCCTTGTCGCGCAACTCAAGGATCTTCAGTTGTCCAATCTTGTACGCGCATGCCTGCGACGGCCAGGCAACATAGCGGTCCACCTCGGCCTGGATGCTTGTCTCATCAATCGTCGAGTGCTCATGGAAAAAATCAACCATCTGCTCCCGCGTCCAATGCTCGGAGTGCACGCCGGTGTCAACCACCAACCGGATTGACCGCCAGATGTCCCCCTCCAGCCGCCCGTAATCCGAATAAGGATCGGTGTACAGCCCGATGTCCTTGCCCAGCCGCTCTGAATAAAGTCCCCAGCCCTCCGCATACGCCGTGTAATTGCCATAGCGCCGGAATGCCGGAACCCCTACCAACTCCTGCGCAATCGAGATCTGCAGATGATGCCCAGGCAGGCCCTCATGGTAGGCGATGTCTTCCACGCTGTAAAGGTTTCGGTCCGTCGCGTTATAGGTGTCAATGAAGAGGCGCCCGGGACGCGACCCATCCAGCGTGCCCGGCTGGTAGTACGCCATCGCCGAGGTTTTCTCAAGATAATCGGGTACCGCCACCACTTCAAATGCTTCCTTCGGCAAATGGCCAAAAAGTTCCGGCAGCCGCGCCTGCATCGGCGCCAGCGCCTTCCGGTACGCTTCCAGCAACGCCTCGCGCGAGGACGCCTTCAACTTCGGGTCCGCCTTCACCGCCGCGCGAAAACTCGCCATGTCCTTGTAGCCAAGCTTCACGGCGATTGCCAGCATCTCCGCCTCATCGCGCTTCACCTCATCCAACCCGATCTGGTGGATCTTCTCCGCGCTCAAATCGGTCGTCGTCGTCCGCCGCAACAAAAACGCGTAATACTCCTTGCCATCGGGAAGCGCGCTGATTCCCGGCTCCGCGCGCCCCGCGGGCACATAGCTCCTCTCCATGTAATTCACAAGCTGCTGGTAGGCGGGCAGGTCCTTGCGCGTTATCACACCCAGCATCTCCGCCTTCAGCCGCTCCCGCGTCGGCGCGTCCATCGACGCCGGAAAATTCTTCAGCGGCAACGCCAGTGGGGAGTCCTCCGCCTTCTGCCCCGCAAGCATCTTGATGTTCTCCAGCGCCTTCGCCAGGAGATACTTCGGCGGGACGCGCCCATCCTCCACCCCGATCTCCATGTTCGTCATCACCTGGTTGAAGGCATCCGGCATCGCGCGCAAACGCGCTATCCAGTCCTCGTAATCTTTCTCCGTCTTGAAGCTCAGCTCCGCCACCAATTGCGGCATGTCCGAATAGATGCCGCCCATCTGCGTGATGGGCATCTCCCACTCCTTGAAGCGCGAGCCCTCCAGGTCGTCGGCCAGCTCCCGGATCAGCATCTCCCGGCTCAACTGTTCCTGGTCGCCCAGCCCGGCGGGGTCAATCGCGCCCAGTTGCAGAAGGTAATCCTCCTCGCGCGCCTGCCACTCGTTAAACGCCTTCACCGAGTAATCATGCAGCTGGTCGTTGAACCGCATGTCGCCGATGCTCGATGCAAACTCCGGGTTGTACCGCAGGTATTGATACCAGTAATCCTTGAAAACCGCATCCAGCGCCTTGCGCCGCTCCTCCAGCGTCACTGGCGCCGCCGGCGTTGCCGCCGCTTCCAGCTTTGGCTTTTGCGCTCCCGCGCGCACCCCGGGGATGGATAAAAAGAAAAAGAGTGCCAGCACTCCGGCACGTTTCACGCTTGGCATGGATGCAATTCCTCCGCTTCCTTACGAGTCTAATGGAAACGGCGGGGTGAATGGCGGGCTTAGCGCAGCCTCTCCTGCTGCTCCAGGATCTCCTCGCGGATGCGCAACCATAAATTGACGGGAATCTTCAAAAACTCTTCCACCACCACCGGGTCGAATTGCGTCCCCGCGCAACGCCCTATCTCACGTCGCGCATACTCAAACGAATTCGCGCGCCGGTAAGGCCGGTCCGAGGTGATTGCGTCCAGCGTGTCGGCCACCGCGAAGATGCGCGAGCCCAACGGTATCTCCCCGCCCTTCAACCCCCGCGGATAGCCGCTCCCGTCGTACCTCTCCTGGTGCGCATAAACAATCTCCGCCGCTTCCGCCAGGTAGGGAACCTTGCGGATGATCGAGTAGCCAAGCTCGCAGTGCGATTGCATCGTCGCCATCTCGCTTGTCGTCAGCGGCCCGTTCTTTTTCAATATCGCGTCCGGAACCGCCATCTTTCCAATGTCGTGCAGGTACGCGCCCCGCGCTATCGTCAGCATCTCCGTCGCCCCGAGCCCCATCGCCCGCGAAAGCGCCATCGTGAATGCCGTCACACGCTTGCTGTGTCCCTCGGTCTCGGAATCCTTCAAATCCAGCGATCTGCCCAACACCTCCATCGTTAGGTCGCGCATGGTCTCCAGCTCCTCCACCGCACCCTCCGGCAGCATGGCCGTGCCGCCGCCTGCGCCCGACGGATCCACTACCTTGCCAAACTCCGCTTCCTCGCCCTCCGCCAACACCGCCTCGCAAATCGCGCGCTGCAACTCCCCTGTCGACAATGGTTTTACAAGGTAATCCACCGCCCCCAGCTTGAGCGCCGCTACGGCGTCGCGCGCGCTGTTATCGTGGCTCAGCGCGATCACCTTCAAGCGCGGAAATCCGCTGCGCACCGCCTTGATCAGCTCCCGCCCCTCGGCCCCCTCGACACCGCACAAAAACACCGCATAGCTCTCCCGCAGCAGCGCCTTCAACCCCTCTTCAATCGTTCCCACAACCTCGCACTCAAAACGGCACTCCTCCCGGTTGCGCCCGTACCACTTCTGTTGCGCGCGCTCCGGCTCAACCACCAAAACTCGTATCTTGATTTCTTCAATCATGGGCCCTGGCTTCCTCGTGGATTGTATGCATTCTATTGGAATCTTTGTCCCTCGCACCATTATTTTCCGCATCCTAGCGCTGGTTGCCCGTCTCCGCCACGCAGATTTGGTATTTTAAGCAAAGGGGCTCCACCTCCACGTCCTCATCGAGGTTTCATTGGCAACCATGCGGCAACAGGGCGGCGAACCTTCCTTCCATCACCGTCTCCGCTTGCATCCCGCCTTCGCCAGCGTTCATCTCCCCGACCCGCGCGACCTCATCATCTATCTCCCGCCCGGCTACGACGACCACCCCGAACGCCACTACCCTGTCCTCTTCATGCAGGACGGCCAAAACCTCTTCGACCCACGCACCTCCTTTGTGCCCGGCCGCACCTGGCAAATGCATGAGTCCGCCGATGCCGTCATCCTCGCCGGCCAAGTCGAGCCGCTCCTCATCGTCGGCATTTACAACACCGGCGCCCGCCGACTCGCCGAGTACACCCCCGAGCCCGACCCCAAACTCGCTGGCGGCGAAGCCGCCGCCTATGGCCGCATGATGCTCGATGACCTTATTCCCTTCATTGCCCGCAACTACCGCATCCTCACAGGCCGCGAACACACCGGCATCGGCGGCTCCTCCCTAGGCGGCCTCCTCAGCCTCTTCCTCGGCCTGCACCTCCCCACCGTCTTCGGCAAGCTCGCCGTCCTCAGCCCCAGCGTCTGGTGGAACCACAAATCCATCCTCAGCCACCTCAACGAGCACGCCCCGCAAATATGGGAGCGGCCGCGCCTCTGGCTCGACATCGGCGACCAGGAAGGGCCCAAGGCCCTGAAGGACGCCGAGCAACTCGCCCGCCGCCTCCGCGCCAACGGTTGGGAGCCCGGCAAGACCCTCCACTTCGAGCGCATCCCCGGCGGCACGCACGACGAGGCAAGCTGGGCCACGCGCGTCCAGCCCATGCTCCGCTTCCTTTTTCCTGGGCGAACAAAGAACTAATTTTTTATCAATCTTTTGTAAGACCTGCAGATGTTATTTAAATCACCGTTGACTATTGTTGTTTGCTTTTGTCTAATGACTTGATGCTGAAGTTGGCGGGCTATTGTTACTCAACATTCCTTGGTCAGCATTCAATCATTTTTTTCCTAAGGCTGCGAATGAGAACTAGCGTAGGCTATTTCCCCGGACACAGATTTGTCATCGCCTTGATTTGGCTGGCAACCATAGCCTTCATCGGCTGGTGGTCGGCTTCTGAATTTTCCAGTGGTGCATACGATGGCGATGCGCTTGGTGGCGACGCAAAAAACTATCTTGTTGCCATAGACTCAATGCGGCAGGGTGGTGATGTTTATCGCGAGGGCATGGCAACGCTGAGGAATTATCTCGCAACTGCCGGTGTAAATGCATCACGCCGCGCCCCGCTGGTCTATTGGTATCCGCCACTCTCGCTCCATATCTTCAAGTACCTGGCCCCGCTGCGCGATTCCACACTGGACTATTTATATGCGGCGGTTTTTACTCTTAGTTGGTTGATTTTGCTCAAAGTAGGTTATAGCCTCGCCAGCGTCCAGGAGCGCAAATGGCTGCAGTTTCTTTTGCCGCTTTGCGTCTTCTTCCCGGGTCTGCTGGCGGATTTGGGCGTATTCGCCTTGAACATCGCCATCATTCTCTATGCGCTCATTCTGCTGGGCGCGCAGCGTGGATGGAGGCACAACCGGTGGTTCTGGTTTTATCTGGCAGTTTTCTTTGCGGCGATTTTCAAGCCATACATGCTTACCCTGCTGGCATTGCCGTTGCTGACGGGCAGGCGGCAATGGCGCCCGGCAATCTTTGCAGCCATCTCCGGCCTCGCTCTGTTTGCCTTGCAGGCGTGGCTGTGGCCGCAACAGATGGAGGAGTTCAGGCAACTCTATCAACTGGTCCAGACAAGCACTCACGATTTTGGTTACGGACCTTCCGGCTTGTTTTGCCAGTACCTGTGGCGGCATGGCGTGCAAACCGGCTCCATCTTCCCAGGGTGCGGTTTGGTTTGGATTACCGCACTCTTTGCAGCGCTGTCATTTTTGAGCCTGCGGCTCAAAGAGAACCCAGAACTGCGCGATTCATGGCGCGCCATCGCACTCATTGGCGTTATCTGCCTTTCGCCACGTGTCACCGCATGCGAAACCAGCGCCGTGATGATTCCCATGCTGCTTGTCTGCCTGCGCGCCGCAGCCTGTTTTGTGCGCCAGGCCCGGCCTGAGGAGGGCGCCGCGCTGGCTGCGCTCACCGGCAAGTCAGGCGGGACAAGCCGCTCCCTGGCCGTCTTTCTTGGCCTTTTTGTGGCCCTCAACCTGCTGAACTCGCTTGCACCGGCCTGGTTCACCACCGAGTTTTATACACTGGCAGCCGTACTCGTAGTGGCGCTTGTTTCCGCGCTGCGGCTGCGCCACTTTGCACAACTTTCCACCTCTCGCGCCAACTTGCACGCGAACCTTTGCCCGAATTGATTCCGCTTCCGGCTTTGCAAGAGACAATCTGAACCCGTGCGTGTTCAATAGCCTTGCTTTTCCTCCGCGCCCTGGTGCCGCCGCTTCAACGCCCACACATCCCGCGCCTCCTCTTGTCTTGCTGTATGCCGGGTAGCTTGCAACCCCCAATCAATTTCATTCCGGTTTTCAACGGGGCAACTCATAAAAGATGCTGAACGAGTTGAAAAACTGCTCGGCTTGCGTTGCCGAGTATTCATTGCTGCTCACCACCATCAGTTGATACAGCCGCTTGCCCTTCAGGTATAGGCGTATCGAGTAGTTCCAGTTGTCATCTTTTGCCGTGATGGCGTGTCCCGGTACGCCATTCAGGCTGGTGTCATTTTCCGTCAGCAGCGTCTTGCCGTTGATCGCGCCATTGCGGAGTCTTGCCAGCATCCACTGCGTGTCATGTTTGCCGAATTTTGATTCGGGGCCATAATCGTTGTACATCACCATGTACACAATTTTGTCATTCTCCAAATCAGTCCAGAACTTGTAAATTGTGGTGTCGCCCCCGCCATTCACTCGGATCGCCTCGGATTTTTGTTGTGGCGCGCCCCCGGGGAAGTCAACCTTGAAATGCCCCTCAATGCTGGTGAATGGTTGTGCCGCCGCCTGTATGCCTGAGCCGGGAAGACTCGCTGGCAATGGGTTGGAAGGCGTCCCAACGGGCGCGGAAGAAAGGCCCTCAGCAATTTTCTGCGCGAACTGTTGCTCTGTTTCCCGCTGTCGATTGTCCGGGCCCTGTTGGGCCACATTCCCCGTGGCCAGATTCTGCCC
>JAJXXN010000111.1 GCA_021781075.1 Acidobacteriota bacterium
TTTCAATACGTTTGCCAGATGCGGCGTATTTGATGGCGTTTTCAATGAGATTGCCCAGGACCTGGTTGATGGCATCGGGGTCGGCGAGCACGAGGTCCTCCGGCGCACCGGTGAGTTTGAGTGAGAGACCGGCATCGCGGGCGACACCGCCCAACGATTCGACTGCATCCGAGACCAATGAGCCGGCCTTGATAGCCAGCGGCGTGATTTTGTAGTTGGCGCTTTCAACCGTGGCGAGGGTGAGCAGGTCCTCGGTCAGGCGGTTCATGCGTCCGGCGTTTTTCTGGATGATGGCCAGGAATTCGCGGAGGGTTTCCTCCCTGGGCAACGGTCCCTCGAGAAGTGTTTCAAGATAGCCGCGGATGGAGGTGAGGGGCGTGCGCAGCTCGTGGCTGACGTTGGCGATGAAGTCGCGCTGCGATTGCTCGGCTGCCTCGATGCTGGTCACGTCGTGGAGCACTGCGAGGGCGCCCCCGCCGGGCATGGGCGCGGCGCTGATGTCGTAAATGCGCCCGGGGTTGAGGGAGTAGGCGCGGCCGACGCGGACGCTGCCCTCGGTGAGCGCCTCGGCGATGGCGGCAAGCAGGTCGGGGTCGCGCATGGAGTGGATGAGTGCGCGGCCGACGCGGATTTGGGTGCCGGCAATCTGCTGCATGAGTGCATTGGACCAGCGTACGGTCCCATCTGCGCCGACTGCGACGACGGCTTCCTGCATGGAATCGAGCATCACGGCGAGGTCCTTGCGGCGGGCTTCAATCTCCGCAAAGCTGTGTTCCAGGCGCGCGGCGGTCTGGTTGAGGGCCTGCTCCATCTCATAGAAGTCGCTGCTGCCACCGAGGTCGAGGCGCGCGGCCAGGTGGCCTTCAGCAAGGTAGCGGGCGAAGCCGATGACACGCTTGAGGCGTTTGGCAATTCCGCCCGAGACCCAGGCGGCGATGGGGAGCATGAGCAGCAAGGCAAGAATTGCGGCAAGCAGCGCTTCCCACCCGAGGACGCGGGCCAGATGACGCCCAGTGATGGCGACAAGCTCGTGGAAGAGCAGGAGTATCACCACGGTATGCGCCGCCAGGAGCAGCACGAAGAGGCCGAGCAGCTTGGCGTAATATCTGCGTGTCATTTGCATCTCCTGGGCAAACCCAGGCGTGTTGAGTCAATTTTAGCGTGTATTGCGAAGGCAACCTGCATTGCGCAGTTGTCCAACTAAGCACCTTTGGGAAGTTCGAAGCGGTACCCTGCGCCACGCACGGTCTTCAAATAACGCGGGTCTTCAGCGTCGATTTCTATCTTTTCGCGGATGCGGCGGACGTAAACATCGACGGAGCGCGGAGTGACGAAACGTGCGTCGCCCCAGACGGCGTCGAGCAGGTGGTCGCGGCTGAAGACGCGGCCGGGGTGGCGGGCGAGGTAGTCCAGCAGGCGGAACTCGGTTGCGGTGGTGGTGACGAGCTCGCCACGCACGGTGAGTTGCATGGCGTTGGCGTCGATGACCACCTCTTCAAATTTGATGACCGAGGGGGTTGAGGGGCGCTCGAAGCGGCGCAGCACAGCCTTGACGCGGGCAACGAGTTCACGTGGGGAAAAAGGCTTTGTGACGTAATCGTCCGCGCCCAGTTCCAGCCCGAGGACGCGGTCATTCTCACTGGCGCGCGCGGTGAGGAAGATGATGGGCACGGTGGAGAGGCCGCTGTGGGCGCGAAGGCGGCGGCAAAGGTCGAGGCCGTCACCACCGGGGACCATGATGTCGAGCAAAAAAAGCGCCGGCTGCTGGCGCTCGGCGTCGGAGACGATGTTGGAGGGGGTGTGATAAACGCGCGGCGTGAAGCCCGCCGCCTCCAGATGATGCTGAACGAGCCGGGCAATATCAACATCGTCTTCCAGCACAAAGATGATCTGGCTCATGCGCTCAACCTTCTTTCGAGAGCGTGGTTTGTCCGCTGCCCTCCGGTTCATTAACAGAGTAATTCACCCGGAAGAACAAATTGCTAAAGGATGATGAATTTGGGGCACGCGCGGGAAATTCACCTTGTATTCACAGAGAATTGCCGGCCGTCCAGCCGTCAAGTCGCTTGCAGGGTGGATGCTTGGCAACACAAATTGTGTGGCCAGGTGTGGCAATTGCCTGCTGGCGAAGGCCTACAAAGTGATGGGCCGAAACGAGGAAAGATTTTCCTCTGTTGCGGTAATCCGTTAAAGTTGCTTAGGGAGAGCGCGCATGAATTTGTTGGTTTTGTCATTGGGATTTCTGATAGGAATCTTTTCTGGGATTGTGGGCATCGGCGGTTGCATATTAATGGTTCCCCTGCTGGTTTGGATGGCGGGGATGGACCAACACAAGGCGCAGGGGACGTCGCTTGGCGCGCTGCTGGCCCCGGTTGGCGCGCTGGCGTTTTATGAGTACTGGAAAAAAGGCAATGTGGACCTGACCTTTGCCATTCTTCTGGCCATAGGGTTTTTCCTGGGTGGATATTTCGGGGCAAAATGGGCGCAGGTTATTCCCGACTTTTGGCTGCGGCGGATCTTCGCAATCACGATGATCCTGGTGGGCGTGCGGATGCTATTCAAGTAGAACGGCTGCGGCGGAAACAATGAATCAAATGGATTGAACTGGAATCAGGGTGAGGTCATCGACAAGGCCGACTTCCTTTTGCACGAAGGGCTCGCCGTAGCGCACGCCGGCGAGTCGGCCATAGTGGGCGGCCTCGGCAAAGGTGCGCTCGCGGATTTCCTCCTCGGGCACGAAGAGGCCGCTCCCCTGCTGCTGGTTGGCGTACTGGGATTTGTAGGCCATGAGCGCGGCGTGGCGCTGCTCGATCCAGGGCGTGATCTCCACAATGAAGCTGGGGCGCACATCGGCATAGATGCTGGCGTAGATGATTTTGAAGGGGCGATGGGGTTCGAGTTCGGGCTCTATCGCGGCCCAAAGCGGGTGGTCTATTTTTTTGAGGCCGGCGAGAAAGCAAGCCCGGTAGCCGAGGCCGGCGACGGTGGCGTGGTCGGGATGGCGCACCTGCCAGTAGGGGAGAATGACGACGCGGGGACGAAGGCGGCGGATTACGCGGGCAATCTGGATGCGGTTTTCAAGGGTGTTCTCAACCGCGCCATCGGTGAGGTTGAGCGCTTGGCGCCATTGGACGCCGAGCAGGCGGGCGGCGTCGTTGGCCTCGGATTCGCGCTCGGAGGCTGTGCCGCGCGTGCCGGCTTCGCCCCGGGTGAGGTCGAGGATGGCGGTGCGGAGCCCGCGCGAGGCCATGCGCAGAAGGGTGCCGCCACAGGTCTGCTCCACGTCATCGCGATGGGCGGCGATTGCCAGAACATCGGCCGTGGAGTCAGAGTTCATGAGAGCGAACCTGGATTTCAGTAGACTGTGTTGTCGGCGTCGGTGATGGCGTCCATGTAGGCAACGTCCATTGCAGTGCCAGTCACCGTCACGTACTCATTGTTGCGTTGTGAGCCGTCGACGGTGTTGTAGATGTAAACCTGTCCGCCCTGGGCGACGTAGATTTTGTGCAAGGTGGTGACAGCCGCGATGCCTGTGAGGTCGCCAATGTAGGACTCAAGCATGGTGACCTTCTGGGTTGCCGTGTTGAACATGGTGAGGCAACCAAACCCGCCGGGGTAGTCTGTGGGGTCATTGGCGCGGATGCCGTTGTTGCACTTGGTCATGCCAATCCAGAGCGTGTTGTCATCGGCTTCAATTATGCGGCTGGGGCCACCGGGTATGCCGTCGCTGATGGAGACCGGCGCGGAGGCGGTGTTGTTGGACAGGTTGACCACGGTCAGATTGCCGCCCCAGTATTGCGTGCCCTGATAGGTGACGGGCGCCTGGCCGACGACATACATGGTATTGGTGTCCACCAAAGCGTTGGAGGCGCCACCGGGAATGGCGACGGTTTGGCTTGGCAATTGCGCGGTGGTGGGCAAAAGGCCGGAGGATTGTCCATTGAGGAAGATGAGCGGCGCAACGGGCAGGACAGAATAGGAAGAGGCGGTTCCACCGCACTCTGGACCGCAGTTGAGCACATAGGCCGTGGAGCCGTCGGCAGACCAGATAGCCTTGACGGGGCGGTCAAAGCTGAGCGGAGCGCCGTAGGGGATGCCGTATTGGTCGGTGTTATCGGGGCTTTGCGCCTGGAACAGGCAGAAGCCGGGGGCGTTCTGCGGTTCGCAATCGACAGCCGCCTTGGGCCAGTTCGAGGGGCCGCCGGCAAATTGGGAGGTCTGCTCGCCGGTAAGCTTCAGCGGGTAGTAGACGTAATCCGTGTTCTGGGCGAAGAAGAGCGCAACCGTGCCGCCCGGGTTGACACTGACGCGGTAGACGTCTGGAAGGCTGAGCGCGTAGGTGCGGCCGGCGCGCTGGTCAACAATGGTTGCCACGTGCTGTTGCTGGCTTGCGGCAAAGATAAAGGCCTGGTTGCGGGTGATGAAGATGCTGGAGGAGAATCCGTTAAGCCCCTGCGCTGAGCCGTTGGATTTTTCCTGCGTGTAACTGACAAAGCCAAGGTTGCCGTCACCCGAGGAATACACCGCCGCGAATTGTTCTTCGGGCATGTTCTGGATGGTCAGGGGCAGGTTGCCGGAGTAGCCGGCAATCGCGAAGTAGGGGGTTTTGTAATCGTAACTGGAGCGGATGTCGTAGAAGGCATCGACAAACTGCAACGACCCCTTGGAGTAGGGCGAGGGGTTTTGAATGGCGATCAAAACGCGATTGGCGATGCCGCTCGGGGGCAGCACGCGGCCTGCAAAGTAGTAGGTGCCGCCACAACCGGCAAAGGCCGCGGCTACCAGCAACGCGGCAACAGAACTCAACCAAAGACTTCTTTTCTTCAAACGATTCACCCTCTACTGGGCGCGCATCCGGCGCCTATTCGATTTCTGAGGCCGGCAACAGGGCGACCCCTAAAATTGCAATCCAAATTCTTCAACGTTTGCTGCCGCTGAGTCAAAAGTAACCCTGCCGGCCCGCAAAGACCAATCCACGAGAAGTATAACAAAATAGCCCCTGCGGAAAGTGGGGCCTGAATGGACTAACATAACGGTAAGATGAGCAATTTTCGTGAAATTCTGGCCACGCGACCGATACTTGCCGACGGCGCGATGGGCACGGTCCTCTATTCCCGCGGTGTGTTTATCAACCGATGCTATGACGAGCTGAACCTCTCAGACCCGGCGCTGATTCTCGCGGTGCATGAGGATTACCTGCAGGCGGGCGCTGAGATTTTGGAGACAAACACCTTTGGGGCTAACAGCTACCGCCTGACGCGGCACGGATTGGGCGACAAGGTCGCCGCCATCAATGCGGCGGGCGTGAAGCTGGCCCGGCAGGCGGTGGAGCACTTCCGCGAGAAGCAGGCGAGCGAGGCGTGGGTTGCCGGCTCGGTGGGCCCGTTGGGAGTGCGCCTTGAGCCGCTGGGCAAGACAGGCTTGGACGAGGCGCGCGCGGCGTTTGCAGAGCAGATTACCGCGCTTGCGGGCGCAGGCGCGGACCTGCTGATAATTGAGACGATGCCGGCGCTCAATGAGGCGCAACAGGCGCTGCTGGCGGCACGGGTGTGCGCGCCGGACTTGCCATTGATTGTGATGATCACGGTGGACGAAGAGGGCAATTGCCTCGATGGCGCGCCACCGGAGCAGGCGGCGGCTTTGCTGACAAGCTGGGGCGCCGATTGCATCGGGGTGAACTGCTCCTCGGGGCCGACCACGGTTTTAAGTGCGATTGAGGCAATGCGCAAGTCCACTCACCTGCCGCTGGCGGCGATGCCGAATGCGGGAATGCCGCGCGCGGTGGAGGGACGCAACATCTACATGTGCTCGCCGGAATATATGGCGAGCTTTGCGCGCAAGGCGTTGAAGGCAGGGGTGCAGATTGTGGGCGGCTGCTGCGGGACGACACCGAACCACATCCGCGCCATGAACTCGACGCTGCGGGCAATCGACGCGCAGGCACGCGTGGTTTCAAGCGATGCCAAGCCGGCGATTGTGACCGAGGCGCCACCCGCGCCGCTGGCGGAGCGCTCAAAAATTGGCCACCTGGTGGCGCACGGCGAGTTTGTGACCATGGTGGAGATAGTGCCGCCGCGCGGGATTGACTGCGCGAAGGAGATTGAGGGCGCGCGCGTGCTGGCCGGCTACGGGGTGCATGCAATCAATGTGCCGGACTCGCCACGCGCCTCGGCCCGCATGAGCGCGCAGAGCCTGTGCCTGCAAATCCAGCAGCACACCGGCATCGAGACAATTTTGCATTACACCTGCCGCGACCGGAATGTGCTGAGCATCCAATCGGATTTGCTGGGGGCATCGTCGCTCGGGCTGCGCAACATTCTTTGCCTGACGGGCGACCCGCCCAAGCTGGGCAATTACCCGGACGCGACGGCGGTTTTCGACGTGGACGCAATCGGGCTGGTCAACATTGTGCACCGCCTCAACCATGGCCTGGACATTGGATCGAATTCAATTGGAGCCTCGACCAATTTCACCATCGCCGTGGCGGCAAACCCCGGCGTGCCGGATATTGAGCACGAGATCAGGCGATTCCAGTGGAAGGTGGAGGCGGGCGCGGAGTATGCAATCACGCAGCCGGTCTTCGACCTCGGCCTTTTGGAGAGCTTCTTGAAGCGCATTGAGGAGTTCCGCATCCCTGTCATCGCCGGCATCTGGCCGCTGACCAGCCTGCGCAATGCCGAGTTCATGAAAAACGACCTGCGCGTTTCAATGCCGGAAGAAGTGATGCTGCGCATGGCGCAGGCGGAGACGCCGGAGGCGGCGCGCGCGGAGGGGATTGCGATTGCGCGCGAGATGCTGCGCGCGGTCAGGCCGTATGTGCAGGGTGTACAGGTGAGCGCGCCCTTCGGGCGCTACACCGCCGCGGCCGATGTGCTGGCCGATGTGCTTTGACGTATGATGGGTTGCATTGAAGAGAGGACGCATGGCGAAGTTTGAAGATTCGCTCAAGAAGCTGGAAAGCATTGTGGCGCAGATGGAAAAGGGCGAGCTCACACTCGAGGATTCCCTCAAGCTGTTTGAGGAGGGCGTTGGCCTTTCCGCCAGTTGCAAGGAGCAGTTGGATGCGGCCGAGGGGCGCGTGCAGCAGTTGATCAAACAGCGTGACGGCAGCCTGAAGGCGGAGAACTTCCCTGCCGAGCGTTAATCCCTGTTCGCGCCGCGGCGCCGCGCAAGGCGCGCCAGCGTTGCCTGTTCGCGCAGATGCTCCACCAGCGGCTTGGCCGGGGTGCCGGCAAAGACCGTGCCGGGTTTGTGGCCGTCGAGCGTCAGCGATTTACCGCTGAAGACTCCCGCCTGTCCGCCCAGGATCACACCTTCACCAATTGTGACGTGGTCGCCAAGCCCGACCTGCCCCGCGATCACTGCGCCGCGGCCGATGGTGCATGAGCCGGAGATGCCGGTGAGCGCGACGATGATTACATCCTCGCCGACCTTGCAGTTGTGGCCAATGTGGACCAGATTGTCAATTTTGGTGCCGCGGCCGATGCGGGTTTCGCCCAGCGCGCCGCGGTCGATGGTGGAGTTGGCGCCAATCTCCACATCGTCCTCGATGACCAGCCTTCCCTGTTGCGGAAATTGCGTGTAGGCCCCGGAGCCCGGGTCGCGGACGTAGCCGAAACCGTCCGCGCCGAGGACCACGCCGGCATGAATGACGGCGCGCGCGCCGATGACTGTGCCGGGATAAATGACCACGCGGGGATGAATGATGGTTCCGTCGCCGATGGTGGTGTGGTCGCCGAGGACTGCGCCAGCGCCAATGGAGACCGCAGCGCCGAGTTGGACGCCCTCGCCAAGCACGGCGGTGGGATGGATTAGCGCAGTGGCCGCGGCGGATTGGCCTTCTGCCGCGAGCAGTTTGGCGGCGCGCGCAAACCAGAGGCGGGGATTGTCCGTGCGCACCACGGCCTTGCCATGGGCATCCATGATGCTGGCACGTGTCACGATGGCGCCTGCGCGGCTTTGGAGTGCGCCATCAACTTGATCATCTTTTTCGCAAAACACAAGGTGCGATGTTGCGGCAAGTTGCGGGGACGCGACGGCGGTAATCGCCGTATTGCCATCACCGGTGGCCAATTCACCGCCGAGTTTTTCCAGCAAGAGGGATAAACGCATCGTGGAGCCTCAATAGAGCGAGGGTTCGCCGGCAGGGCGGGTCTTCCAGCGGCGATGAATCCACAGCCACTGGTCAGGATATTTTCTCACCCAGGATTCAATGGCGCTGGTGCAGGCCTGGGTCAGGGCAAGAATGTCGGCCTCGCTGTCACCGGTGTGTGGGTGTTCAAGCAGGCCGCCAAACTGGAGGATGAATTTTTTCTCGTCCTGGGACCAGACCATGAACCCGGGCAGGACCGCGGCGCCGGTTTTCAATGCGACGCGGGCAAGGCCCGACGCGGTGCAAGCCTTGGTGCCAAAGAAATCAACGAACACGCCCTGGGGCGGGGTCATGTTTGTGTCCATGAGGATGCCAACAGTTTCCCCAGCGGCCATGGCCTTGAGCAGCCCGCGGGCAAAGTCGTCCTTGTGCAGGACCTTGTTTCCATGGAGGCAGCGGATGTGGTTTACAAATCTGTCGAGTTGGCGGTTGTCGAGCCGGCGGATGACCATGCCCATGGGATGGCCCATCATGGAGTGGTAGAAGCTGGAGAGTTCC
>JAJXXN010000056.1 GCA_021781075.1 Acidobacteriota bacterium
GCGACCCGACCCGCACCACCAGCTTAAGCAACAGAAAGAATACGGATGGCACAGCGCAGAACCCAAACACTGGTGGCGGGAACAACAACACGAAGTCGGGTCCAGTGAAGCCAACTCCGACCAATCCAACCACACCGCTTGGCAGTATGGGGCAGGATGGATCAGCTGCGCAGGCCCCGATATCGAACCCGAACAATTTGCAGCAGACGAATGTGATCCTCAAGGACAATGGAGTGAAAAATCCTCCGACCAATACAACCACACCGCTTGGCAGTATGGGGCAGGATGGGATGACGGCGCAGGCCCCAAACTCTGGTGGTGGGAACAACAACACGCAGTCGGGCACGAGTGAGTACGTCTACCCCAGTCTGAACACACACGACCACCAGTCCCTCAGCGGGACGGCGCAGGCCCCGACGACGGGCGGCGGGACAGGTACGCAATCGGGGGTGACGGATAAGCGTAACCTGGCGGATGGCGCGTCGAAATCAACGGCGGTTGAAGGGATACCGCAGAATACCGGCGGCGGCACAACACACACTGGGGCGGGTGCAGGCAAGGTTGATATTCAACCATTCACCATCACCAAGCACATGGACCGATCCACGCCGCGCGGGACAGCGCAGGCCCCGACGACGGGCGGGGGTGAGGAGAATCCGAAGGAGACGGTGACGGATGCGCAATCAGGAGTGGTAACCGGGCGGAGACAGCATGAGCCGATTACCATCACAAAGGAAATGGACAAGGCCACGCCGATGGTGGCAGCGCCGGCGAACAATTCCGGCGGCGGCAACACGAAAGGGCCGGGGGGAGCGGCCACCGCACCACACGACACATATCCTGAAAACGGGCGCTTCCCGGTGACTTCAACGGCGAGCGCCGGAAGCGGTCAGGGCAACACAACGCGCAAGGCGGGTGATGGCGACCCGGATCGTCCGGTGATTGTGGGCAGCGCGGAGGAATCGCCGAAGGAGACGGTGACCGGGACGAGTAATAACAATAATCTGTGCGGGAGTACGAATCACTTACGGGCGTGCAAGCCCGGCGAGACACCAAGCGCGGGAAATGCGTCCGTGGGCAGTGGAACGGGGAACAACGGCAAGCCGGGCGACAAGTATTACAACAAGCACAAGGGACAGATGGGCAATGCGCAAAGCAACCCCATGTATGAAGAAAATAAGATGGGGGGCACGAACCCGTTGTACGAGCAGAAGGACGCAACCGCGCAAGCGCCGCAGAGCGGAAGCGGCACGGGCGGCAGCGATGTGGAGAAGAAAAAGAAGAAGGCCACCAGTTGGTCAGGCGGTGGAGGGGGTGACATGCCGACCGAGTCCGGAGTGGTGCAGGACACGAACACGGGCGACAAAGGCACGGAATCCAAGCCGGAAACGCACAGCGGAGCCAAGCCAAAATAACAGGAATCAAAGCTGAAAGGTTGCATCCCAATCAAGCCATACGCAGCAACAGCGTATGGCTTTTTTGCGCGCCGCGGCAGAAAACAACACCTCGTACTACAGGGTGATATTCACAACTTTTTCGGTTGGAAGCGGTCAAAAACTGCATATCCTGTAAGTGCCGGGGCCGATGGCCCGCCGGAAAGGAAAGCACGATGCGCAAGTTGCAAGAACGCTGGAGCAAGGGGTTGTGGATGTTGGCCTTGATGGCAACCATTGGCCTTGGTTGGGGTGCAGCACAGGACAATGGCCAATACAACAACCAGTACGACAATGGCCAAAACACCGGCCAATACAATGGCCAGTATGCCAACGACCCCAACAGTGGCCAATACAACAACCCAAATAATGGACAGTACAACGGCCAGTACAATGATGGGCCGAATAATGGGCCTTATAACCAGGACCCGCCGGCGGAGGCGGTGAGAATCTCGTATTCAGCGGGTGCGGTCTCAGTGCAGCAGGCTGGGTCAGAGGATTGGGCGCAGGCCGGAGTGAATTTTCCACTGGCTCCGGGCGACCGACTGTATGTGGACCAGGACAGCATTGCGGAGTTGGAGATAGGCCGCACCTATGTGCGCGTGAACTCCGGTACGGATTTGTCGATAGTTGAAATTTCCCCGGGCAGCATTACGCTGGGCTTGGCGCAGGGCTCGGTGCACGTGCATACCTTTGGATTGTGGCCGGGGCAGCAACTGGTGATCAGCACGACGAATGGCGGCATCAACCTGTCGCAGCCGGCTGAGTTCCGCGTGGATGTGTATCCGGACCAGCAATCGACAGTGTTCACCAATTTCAGCGGCGCGACGCATGTGTTTGCCGCGGGTGACTTCAGCGATTATGTTTACCCGAACAGCAGCCTTCAACTGAGCGGCGTGAACCCGGTGTACCCGCAGTGGCTTGCGCCCAACCCGCCGGACCGGCTGGATGAATGGTCGATGAACCGGGACATGAGCCTGGAGCAATCGATTTCAGCGCAATATGTGAGCCCGGAGATGCCGGGCTACAACGACTTGGACAACAATGGCAACTGGGACCCGAATACACCGTATGGCCCAGCCTGGTTTCCGAACAATGTGGCCTATGGGTGGATGCCCTACCACTATGGCCACTGGATTGTCCGGCCTTACTGGGGCTGGGTGTGGGTTGAGGATGAGCCGTGGGGCTATGCACCGTTCCACTACGGACGCTGGGTGAATTTTGGAGGCCGCTGGGGATGGATCCCCGGACCGCCGGCGATGCGTCCTGTCTGGTCACCGGCGCTGGTGGTTTTTGGTGGCGGCATACAGATTGGCGGCGTGGGAATCTCGATCTGGTTTCCGCTGGGGCCGGGCGAGGCGTACCGCCCGTGGTACCAGTGCAGCAACAATTACATCAACCAGGTGAACATCACGAACATTCGCGAGACGAAGATTGTGCACGTGCAAAACAACTACGTGACAATTGTGAACAACAACGTCAACAACATCACCTATGTGAACCAGAGGGTTGGCGCGTCGGCGATGCGGCATGCGGATTTTGCGGCGGGCCGACCGGTGGCTCAGTCGGCGGTGCATGTGGATCAGCGGCAGATACAGCACATGCAGATTTTGGCCAAGCCTGTGCCGCCAACTATTTCGCGGCCTCTGATCATCAAACAGCCATTGAGGCCGGTTCCCGTGGCGTCGACGCGGCCGCTGCTGATCAACCAGCAGGGGCGCCAGATCCAGGCGATTCCGAATGCACGTCCGGTTACGCCGCCGATGCAACGCACGCCGCCGGAAGTGTTGAACCGCCCGTTGCCAAATCGGAGGCCAGTGGCTCCGCCACCGAACCATGCGCAGCCGTTTACACCGCAACAGCCGAACCGGGAGCCGCAAAACAATGGGCGGCAGTTTGCTCCGCAGCAGCCGAACAATTATCCGCAGAATAATCCAAGGCCGAAGAACGAACCGTATGGTGGCCGACAGATGCAGGAGAATGAGCAACCGAAGGTTATGACACCGCAACCGGTGCCGCAGCGCCCAGTTGGAAATGAATATGTACAGCCGGAGCGTCCGCCGGTGCAACCACAACCACAGCGGCCAGAGATACAGTATCAGGAGCCGCGTCCGCAGGAGGTAAGGCCGCCCGTGGAGACTCCGCGCCCACAGCCGGAGTTTAGACCACCGCCGCCACCGCCGAGGCCGCAGCCCGAAGTGAGATCGCCACCACCGGATACCAAACCGGTTCCGAAGCCCCCGGTGAAACCGGCGCCGAAGCCAGCCACGCAGCCGGAGCCCAACAAGTAACAGAACAGCCCGCGAATGAACCAAAGGGTGATGCCGATTGCGGCGTCACCCTTTTAATTTTGGCGGGCCGCGGCGCGCTAAGCTGTTAAGTGGGAGTTTGCGATGAATACCGGAATTTTTACTTCTTTTCAATTGCGTGGGCTGGAGTTGCCGAACCGAGTTGCGGTGGCGCCCATGTGCCAATACTCGGCTGAGGACGGCATGGCTCAGGATTGGCACCTGGTGCACCTGGGAGCACGCGCGCAAAGCGGCGTGGGATTGATTCTTGTTGAAGCGACGGCGGTGGTGCCGGAGGGGCGGATTTCCCCGACGGATTTGGGACTGTGGAAGGATGCGCAGATTGACGGGCTGGCGCGGGTGGTGAAATTTTTGCATTCGATGGGGACAGCCGCGGGTGTGCAGTTGGCGCACGCAGGCCGCAAGGCGAGCATGAGCCAGCCGTGGCGTGGCGAGCAGTATGTGAAGCCGGAAGACGGAGGGTGGCAGCCGGTGGCGCCGAGCGCGGTGGCATATGCGGAGAATTTTGGCGAGCCGCGGGCGCTGGATGCGGCGGGGATTCGCAATGTGATTGAGAGCTTTGTGAATGCCGCGAAGCGCGCCGATGCCGCGGGGTTTGATGTGGTGGAGATTCATGCGGCGCACGGTTATTTGCTGCACCAGTTTTTATCGCCGCTGACCAACAAGCGGACCGACGAGTATGGGGGCGGCCTTGAGAACCGTATGCGGCTGGCGATTGAAGTGAGCGCGGCGGTGCGAAGCGTGTGGCCGGAGCGGAAGCCGTTGTTTGTGCGCATCAGCGCGACGGACTGGTGCGAGGGCGGCTGGACGGCAGACGAATCGGTTGAGTTGGCGAAGCGACTGAAGTCAATGGGCGTTGACCTGATTGATGTTTCCACGGGCGGAATTGCGCGCGGGATTGCAATCAAAGCCGGCCCGGGCTTCCAGGTTCCCTTTGCGGAGCGAGTGCGGCGCGAAGCCGGGATTCCGACCGCCGCTGTTGGATTGATCACCACAGCGGAAGAGGTCGAGGCCATTTTGAATGAAGGCAAAGCCGATCTTGTACTGATGGCGCGCGAGTTTTTGCGCAACCCATACTGGTTGCTGAACCTAGCTCGGGAGCGCGGCGTGAAGATGAGCTGGCCTAAGCAGTACTTGCGCGCGGCGCCGGCGGATGCGCCCATGCGCGCGGGGATTACCAATTAGATACTCCCGCGGAGGATTGCACGCTGCGCGGAGTTGACAGGCCCATATAATCGCCTTGCGGAGGTTCTGCACAGGCGATGGCGACAGCACCAATCCAGCGGCGGAACGATGCGGGCGCATTGATCCCGGACCGGCTCTACTTCAAGATCGGCGACGTTGCGACGATCTGCGGGGTGGCGACGAGTGTGCTGCGATTTTGGGAGACGCAGTTTACGCAGTTGAAGCCGAACAAGGGCGGAAGCGGGCAGCGGCTCTACCGAAAGCGCGATGTGGAGCTGGCGCTTGAGATCAAGCGGCTGGTGCATGAGCAGGGCTACACGCTGGCCGGGGCACGGCAGGCGCTGGCAGCTCAACCTGCCCGGAAGATTCGTGGGCAGCATCCCACGGAGGTGTGGCAGGGCTCGCTATTGCAGGCAAGGCCCGTGGAGCGCGGCGCGGTGCTGGCGGATGTGAAGCAAGAACTCAGGGAGATGCTGATGATGTTGAGCAGGCCCGCGGGGATGGAGCCGGCGCGCAAAGACAAGAAGATTGAAAAAGTGATTGCCATGGAAGTGCGCGAAGAACCCGTGCAGATGGGATTGTTTGCGGTTTGAGAGCGATGAATCTGATTTGAGGCGAGAGCGAACAGCTCTCGCCTTTTTTTGTTTTGCTCAGATGCCGAGGGCCAGCGCGGGCTGGGCGGAGAGAGTGGGCGGGGCAAAGTCGGCGGCGAGGAATTTGGGCCAGGCGGCGGCGGCGATCATGGCGGCGTTGTCGGTGGAGAGGGCGAGGTTGGGGAATGCGACGCGCAGGCTGCGGCGCGCGGCTTCGTCGGCGAAGCGCTGACGCAATTCGCGGTTGGCGGCGACGCCGCCGGTGACGAGGACGGTGCGCGCGGCGATGGATTCGGCAGCCGCGAAGGTTTTTTTCAGCAGGTCGCCGAGGACGGCGTGCTGGAAGCTGGCGATGAGGTCGAGGACGCCCTGCGGGCAGAGAAGGAGGGCTTCTTCGCGGGTTTGCGGACGAGTGTGAAAGCGTGCGGCGATTTCTTCCGGCGTGGCGTGGGAGCGGAGTCCGTGGAGCTCGACGTAGCGCAGGACGGCGGTCTTGATGCCGGAGAAGGAAAAGAGGAATCGTGGGTCGAGTGCGGCGATGGGCGCTGTTTTGGCGGCTTTGGTGCGCGGAGTTTTGCCGACGAGATGTGGTTTGGATTTGATTTGCGCGAAGGTGAAGGGGACGGCGTGAGGATTGCCGAAGGGGGTGAGCGCGTCAATCCACGGGCCACCGGGGTAGGGCAGGCCAAGGAGCTTTGCGACTTTGTCGAAAGCCTCGCCGGCTGCGTCGTCGAGTGTGCGGCCGAGGAGCGAGTAGCGCCAGGAGTTTTCGGCCGGCGCGGCGCTGTAAAGGTGGGTGTGGCCGCCGGAGACGACGAGGGCAAGCGCGGGCTCGTTGGCGAAGTCGCGGCCGGACTGCTGCTCATTCAAGAAGACGGCGTGGATGTGTCCTTCAAGATGGTTGACGGCGATGAGCGGCTTGCCGAGCGCGAAGGCGAGTGATTTGGCGAAGGTGATTCCAACGAGAAGGGCGCCGGCGAGGCCGGGGCCGGCGGTGACGGCGACAGCATCGAGTTCGGCGAGGGTGCAGTTGGCTTCTGCGAGGGCTGCATCGACGACGGGTAGAATGGCGCGGAGATGCTCGCGACTGGCGAGCTCGGGGACGACACCGCCGTAGCGGGCGTGCGTGGCAATCTGCGAGGAGACGACGGAGGAGAGCGTGCGCGCGCCGCGTTCTACTATGGCGGCGGCGGTTTCATCGCAGGAGCTTTCAATGCCGAGGATGAGTCCGGTGGACATGCTTAGTTTAGGATAGCGGAGTGAGCGGGTTAAGCGGGTTGGCAAGCTGGCAACGTGTGGTAAGCAACAACTGAGTGAGAGAGAATGAATGAGATGAAGACGCGCAGAGATTTTTTATTGGGTTCAGGGGCGGCACTCGCCGAGGTTGTGGCTGCGCAGAAATTTGGGGGACGAGCGATGAAGCAGCGGGTATTTGTGGCGTCGGGGGCGAAGGATGGGATTTTGGCCTTTGAATGGGATGCGGAAAACGGCAAGCTGGAGTCGCGCGGCGAGGCGGCCAAGTTGGAGATTGTGGACTGGCTGGCCCTGTCGCACGACAAGAAGCACCTGTATGCGGCGTGCGAAGTGGAGAGCTTCAACGGGCGCGCGACCGGAATGGTGGCGAGCTTTGCGGTAGAGAGTGGAGGGGTGCGCAAGCTTTCAGCGCGCAACTCGGCGAGCAAGGGGACCTGCCACTGCGCGGTGGACGCGACAGGCAACGTGCTACTGGCGGCGGATTATGGCGGCGGAAGCGCGGCTAGTTTTGCGGCGCGCGATGGCGCGCTGAGCGAGGTGGTGTGGAGCGAACACTACACGCTGACGGGCCCCAACAAGGAGCGGCAGGAGGCGGCCCATGCGCATTTTGCGAGTTATTCGCCGGACAACCGGTTTGCCTATGTGAACGATTTGGGCGGGGACGTGATCCACATTTATGCGCTGGATGCGGCAACGGCAAAACTGACGAAGGCGGGCGAGTACCATTCAGCGCCCGGAGCGGGGCCGCGGACGCTGCGGTTTCATCCCAACGCGCACATTGCCTATTCGGTGAACGAACTGGATGCAACGATTGATGTGCTGGCGTGGTCAAAGGCGGATGGCGCGCTGACGCTGGTTGAGCGGCATGAAATGCTCGAACGGGGCGAGGAGGGACCGCGCTGGGGATGTGACACGGCCATCACGCGCGACGGGCGGTTTGTGTACGCGGCGCACCGGGGAAATGATTTTCTGTTGAGCTTCAAGGCGGATGTGGGGTCGGGCAGGTTGACGAGGATGGAGCGGACACCCGCGGGCGGGAAAATTCCGCGGAGTTTTGTGCTGGACCCGACGGAGCGGTGGTTGCTGGTGGCGAACCAGAAGTCGGATTATGTGACGGTGTTTGCGCGCGATGTGGAGTCGGGACGCATTGCGAAAACAGGAACAAATGTGGTGCTAGCCGAGCCGATGAGCATTGTGTTTGCTTAGCGGGGCTAGCGGAGTTAGCACGTGTGTGGGTGAACCATCCAAGATAGTTTAAGAATTCAGCGAGTCAGCTTGCGCCCGCGAAGCGAACGCAAAGGGCGAGTTGGCAAGTTGGCAAGTTGGCTCTCTCCACAGTTGATGCAGAAAGAGCATGAACCCAATTGCTCCCCGGTCTCAAAAGCGAGACCGGGGGCACCCGGAGAACCTGGCGTGTTAAGAAACTAGAATTCCCCGCAACTTGTTGTGAGCCAATTACACAATATCAATCGCCTGCTTCGGTCAGTCCTTCAAGCTCGGCGCCGATGCGATGCAGCTTCATGACCCTCCACTGCAGACGGTCGAACATAAGATAGACCACCGGCGTGGTGAAGAGTGTGAGCAATTGTGAGACGATGAGGCCGCCGACGATGGAGATGCCTAGGGGTTGGCGCAATTCGGCGCCGACGCCGCGGCCAAAGGCGAGCGGGAATCCGCCGAAGAGGGCGGCGAAGGTGGTCATCATGATGGGGCGGAAGCGGAGCAGGCAGGCTTTGTAGATGGCCTCGATGGGCGGCAATCCCTCTTCCCGTTCGCATTGGAGCGCAAAGTCAATCATCATGATGGCGTTCTTTTTGACGATGCCGATGAGCAGGATGACACCGATGATGGCGATGATGCTGAGGTCTTTG
>JAJXXN010000311.1 GCA_021781075.1 Acidobacteriota bacterium
GGAACTGGGCGACCTGATGCTGCAGGTTTTGTTTTATGCCGAGATGGCGGCCAATGACGGGCACTTCACAATTACGGATGTGCTCGGTGAACTGAACCGCAAACTGGTGCGGCGGCATCCGCATGTGTTCGGCGAGGCGGCGGCGCGGGCCGCCGGGAACGAGGCCGAGGTGGACGCGGCGGTGGATGGCTCGGCAACAAAAGTACTGCGCAATTGGGAGGAAATCAAAAAAGCCGAAAAGCTGGCAGCGGCCAAGGCGAAGCCGGAGTTTCATTCGCGCCTCGATGCGATTCCACGCGGATTGCCGGCGTTGAGCGAGGCGGCGAAGATTGGTTCCAAGGCGGCGAAGGTTCATTTCGATTGGCCACACTGGCGCGACCTGCTGCCGAAGATGAATGAAGAGCTGGCGGAGTTGGAGGCGGAGGCGGGGAAATCGAATCCCGACCAGGGGCGGATTGAGGCGGAACTTGGCGATGTGCTCTTCACGGCGGTGAACCTGGGCCGGCATCTGGGCGTGGATGCCGAGATGGCGTTGCGCGGAACCAACTTGCGCTTCCGCCAGCGTTTTGCGTGGATGGAACGCAATGCCGCGAGGCCGCTTGAGGAGTTGGACGCGGCGGAGTTGGAAGGGTTGTGGGCGCGGGCCAAGTCCGCGCTGGAGCCGGGTCGATGAAGAGCGAAGGGATTCTCATCCGCACCTGCCACGGCTTTGACGAGCTGCGCGCGTGCGTGGAGATGCAGGTTGCAACCTGGGGTTATGACCCGACGGACGTGATTCCGCTCAAGGGTTTTCTGGTTGCGCAACAGATTGGCGGGCAGGTGATTGGCGCATTTGACCTGAGCAGCAACGGCGCGGGGAGCGATGGAAGCCCTGGGTCGCTGATCGGTTTTGCCTTTTCACTGCCGGGGGTCAAGAGTCCGCCGCATGGCCCGGCGTGGCCGTATCTGCACTCGCACATGCTGGCGGTCAAGGACGACTACCGCAACCGCGGGATCGGGCGGTTGCTCAAGCTGGAGCAGCGGCGCGAGGCACTGCAGCGCGGCATCCGGCACATGGAATGGACCTTTGACCCGCTGGAAATCAAAAACGCGCACCTGAACCTTGCCAGGCTGGGCGCGCGCTGCCATCGCTACACGGTTGATTTTTACGGGCACACGAGTTCCAAGCTCCAGGCCGGTCTGCCGACCGACCGTCTGTTTGCCGAGTGGACGCTGGATTCCCCGGAAGTGGAGGCGCTGATTGCCGGCGGCGGCGTGAAGTCGATTGAGACATCAAGGGTGGTGGGGACGATTGAAGTCCCCGCCAAAATTTACGAGTGGAAGCGCCATGCGCCGGAGAAAGCGCACGACGTGCAACTGAAAAACCGCGGGCTTTTTCAAGAGGCATTCGCGCGTGGCCTGTTTGTGGACGGGTTCCATGTGGATGGCGCCGGCAACGGCCACTACCAGCTTGTTAATGCCTGACCGGCGGCCCATCGCGTACACTGGGCGCGGGAGTTTCCCATGAAAATTGATGCCATTCAACTGCGCGAGCTGGAGATGCAGCTGGTGCGCCCCTTTGAGACGAGTTTTGGCGTCACCACCACGCGTCGCATCCTGCTGGTCGAGGTCCACTCCGAGGGCCTGGTGGGTTGGGGCGAGTGCACGGCCGGCGAGCATCCGCATTTCAGCGAGGAATGCTTTGCGACGGCGTGGTACATGCTGGAGCAGGAACTGGGGCCGATGCTGCTGGCCCAGGCGCCGGAGCATGGGGGCGATTGCCCCAAAATCTTCTCGCGCGTGCGCGGCAACCGCATGGCCAAGGCTGCGCTGGAGAACGCGATCTGGGACCTGGAGGCGCAGCGGGAAAAGGTGAGCCTGAGCGCGTTGCTTGGGGGCACGCAGGATGCGATTCCATGCGGGGTTTCGTTGGGAATTCAAAAGACCATCCCCGAACTGATGAAGATCATCGAGACGGAACTGGCGGCTGGCTACCGGCGCATCAAATTGAAATGCAAGCCGGGCTGGGACATCGGGGTCTTTGAAAAAGTGCGCAACCACTGGCCGGGGATCCTGCTCAGTTGCGACGCCAACTCCGCCTACCGGATGCGCGATTTTGCGCACCTGGCCAAGTTTGACGAATTCAACCTGCTGATGATTGAGCAGCCGCTCTGGCACGATGATTTTTATTTCCATTCCATGCTGCAAAAACAGATTCAGACCGCCATCTGCCTCGATGAGTCGATTCGCAACCGGCGTGATGCGCTGGCGGCTATCGAGATGGGGTCGTGCCGCATCCTCAACATCAAGCTGGGCCGCGTGGGCGGCTTCTCCGAGGCCATCCGTGTGCACAATGTGGCCATGGAGCGCGGAATCCCGGTCTGGTGCGGTGGAATGCTGGAGGCCGGCATTGGCCGCGCGCACAACATTGCCATGGCATCGCTCGCCAACTTCACCCTGCCCGGTGATGTTTCCGCTTCAAAACGTTATTGGAAAGAGGACATCATTGAGCCCGAGGTGACGGTGTCGAAGAGCGGCGAGATCGCCGTTCCCATGGCGCCGGGCCGCGGCTTCGCGGTTCGCACTGATCTGGTGGAGAAGCTCACCCTACGCAAGGCGACGGTGAAGCGCACGCTTACTGCCTGAGCATTTGAATGGCGGTGCGGTAGTCAAGCCCCGGCGATACAGGCTGGAAGCCCGTGAGATCCAGCGTGGAATCGGAGGATTTCGATTTGTAAACCACGCGGTAATTGGCTTGGATCACCAGATGGTTCGCGCGCCAGATCCCTGGGAGCACCTGTTGCTGTTCAATGAGCAGGCTTGCCCCTTGATCAATTTGCCCGAGCAGGCCCCAGCCGTAATCCACATCTTTTGACAAGCGCCCACTGAGCCGGGCGACACGCTCGGATTTTGCATCAATCCACAATTCGCCATCCATGCCGGTGAGCAGCTCTTCCTCAAAATTCTGCGGGTCAAATTTGGGGTTGGGTACAAAGCTGTAAACCGCCAGGCCGCCCTCCGTGTGGGAGTAGTGATAGAGCAGCGCGTTGGGCAGCGCGCGCAGGATTTTGGAAAACTTGTCCAGGTCCGAGGCCTCGCGCAGGCGGCGATGGGTTTGCCGGCTGGCGTCCTCCATCAGGTTGCTGAGCCGCTGGTCTTCCCTGGCCGCATCCACCGTGCTGAGCGGCACATTGTCGCGGGAAAGCAGGCGGGCCACGCCGCCATCGCGGGTTTCAATAATCTCCTTGACCGTGGTCAAGCGCGGGCTGACCTTGCGCAGGCGGTAGCGCATGGGATGCGTTGTGTCGGAAAGTGCGGCAACTTCATTGGCCAAGGCGCGCGTGACCAGCGGGTCTTGCGCGGCGCCCGCGCCCTGGGCGTCGACCGGGGTATGCGCCAGGGCCGCCAGCAAAACAGCGGCGAGTGGCAGAAGTGGGTGGGGGCGCATCATGCCCTATTTTAATAGGTTGAGTGGAGGGCAAACCCACGAATTCCGCCCAGTTAAATGCCGGGGGCGGTGGGAATGCCTCCCGCCCCCGGCGTTCTTCCATCCATGCAAGTGCCAGGCTCCGGTCTAGGCCGCGCCATTGACCGCTGCAATCCTTGCGGCCACCATCTTCCATTGCCCGTTGTCAAAGAACAGCAACCCGAAGACATGCGCGGAGGTGCCAGTGGCAACCGTGCCATTGACCATGGTCTGCGCCTGCTGATAGACCTGCACGCTCGTCGCGCCGGTCAACGACGTAAATGAGCTGTCGGATGGCAGGGCCAATGTGAAGATCGTGGTGGCCCCACTTGTAATTGACGCGCTCACCGTCCCGGTCAGGGACTGCGGTTCAAGTTCGAGATCAGACGCGGTCATGGAACCCGCCATGGTCATCCCGCCCATCATCCCGCCACCCATGCCGCCATTCATCATGCCGCTTGTGCTTATGGGCATCACGCTCTGCCCCGCGTAGATGTGGTTCGCATCAAATGCGGGCGTGAACGGCAACCCGGTCATCTCCACCAGGTCGCTGTCGATTTGGTAGCTTGTGCTGCCATTCAAATTGATGGTGATGCCATTGGAAAAGAAGGTCGCCATCATGCCGGCCCCAATGCCATCCTGCATGATCAAGTTGAGCGATGTGGCGGGCTGTCCATTGACAACCGCGATGATTCCACCGCCCATTACCCCGCCGTTGCCGCCCATCTCCGTCACTGCATCCGCCATCAGTGAACCATCCGGCTGAAGTGTCGCATCCACCATCACCATCATCCCGTTGGCCATGGAGTTCATGCTGGTGTCGGTAAACACGGTGGAACCGTTCGTCGCAAAGGTCAGTGAACTGCCCGCCTGCATGCTGGTCATGGTGAAATCACTGCCGGAGACGCCCGTCACCGAGCCCATCATCTGGTAAATTCCACCATTAGCAAAGTCCATGGGGCCAGTCGCGGTTTGCGTGCCCATGCCCATCGTGAACATCGGGTTCATGCTGAATGTGCCGCCATTTGACATGACCGAGGCCCCAAGATCCAGGTCGAAATTCAACGACATCGGCGTGCTTCCGATGGTCACCGGCGTGTTGAAATTCACTGTCGCGGTCATCGGGCCGGCGATTGAAGCCTGTGTCGGCAGCTTGCTCGTCTGGTCGATATACATCATGTTTGCCGAGCCGATCGTGATGGTTGCGCTTGTGTACGTCCCTTGCGGAACTTGCATCATTGCCAGGGGCTGCATCGTGCCCATCAAATGTGTCATCTCAATCGGCGTGGTGGATGAAACGATCGTGGTTGAGCCATTCGCCCCGTTCAGTGCCATGGATGTCACATTCATCGTGAAGCCGAGCATCCAGTCGGCGGGTGCGTCACCCATGTTGACCAGCACCGCCGTTTTGGCGGCCGGTGTTATGGTTCCGGACGCGCTGCCGCTGCTGCAACCAGTTAAGAATTGCAGAGCGGGAAGTGACATGCCCAGAATTGCGAGGCCAAGCAAGGAAAAAGAAAAATAACGGTTGGCTTTCATAAATTTTGAAGCTCCCGAGGCGACATATTTGTGTGAATCGAGGAAGGCTTGCAAGTTGTTTCCCATCCGGCTCCCCACATCACCCCATGCATATACATACGCGAGCCGAGGGATTATGTACTGTGACCCACGTCGCACCCTGCGCCACCATAGGCGGTACTTAAGTATCACTGGATGTGATGGCGGTTGCAACCTTTGACGCGGATGCTCCATTGCGCTCTGCGAAAGCAGGATGGATGAGCCTGCGCGAGGCTTTGCGCGGCGGCGAAACTCTTCAAAAAAGGACGTTTATTTTAAGGAGGGTGGGCAGCAGCAGATATGGTCGCACTTGTTCCGCCACCCGGTGACGGCCCGATGCGCCCGATTGAAGCCCATGGGCTGGGTTGCGTATAGTGCGAACAGAGAGTTTGTTGGGCTGGTTAAAGGAGAGGCAATGGCGGGAGAGGCAGTGCAGGCCCATCTGGGCAAGTCGATTGTGGTGAGGGGTGAGGTGCGCGGCAGCGAGGACCTCATCATAGAAGGACGCGTTGAGGGAAGCGTAATGCTGAACAATGGACGCCTGACAATCGGCCCTTCCGCCCGCGTGCAGGCCGACCTGGCGGCGCGTGATGTGCTGGTGCTGGGCGCGGTCATAGGCAACATTAGCGCGAGCGGGCGGGTGGAGTTGCGCGCCGGCTCCGAGGTCATTGGTGATATTCGTTCCACACGCCTGGCCGTGGAAGACAATGCAGTTTTCCGTGGCAAGGTGGAGTTGGCCGTCAGCGGGGCAGTGCAGTTATAAACTGCGAATGGAGCTGCAGTGCTGAGCAAACTATTTGAACGCAAAGAGCAGGCGGGTGGCAACCCGAACAGCCCGCCGTTTCCGCGCTACTCCAGCGGATGGGCGGCGTTGCGCAAGCGCCTCGACGCGGAGCCCGGGTTGCGTGTGCTGGATGCGGGGCCCATCAATGCGGCCAACATCAATTACATTACCGACCATGGCCATAGTTTGTTTCTCGCCGACCTGGTACATGAGGCCTGGTCTGGCGATTTCATGACCCAAGGCGAGGGCGGACCCACGTGGGACGTGGAAAATTATCTGATGCAGGCACTGAATTTGCGCGGTCATCAATTTGACCTTGTGCTGTTATGGACAGTGCTTGATTATCTGCCCGAGCCGCTCTTGCAGCCTGTGGTCGACCGGCTTTTTGAGGTGATGAACCCGGAAGGGCAGATTTTTTCGCTCTTCCACACGCGCACCAACGGGGAAGAGGCGGTGCACTGCCGCTTCCACCTAACACCGGGCGATGAAATCCTGGTGCAACAAGCCGAGCCTTGCCCGCTGCAAAGGGCCTTCACCAACCGCAGCGTGGAGCGGCTGTTTTCCGCCTGGTCCGGGCAGAAGTTTTTCCTGGCGCGGGACGCAATTTCAGAGGCGATTTTCACCCATCACACGGATGAGTAGGAAAGATTTACCCAAGGAAAAAGGCGGTGAGTATGCGGGAATTGTTGAAAGGAACCACCGTGGGCTGGCTGGGGCACTCGGCGGTGCTTGTACAAACAAAAGCCGGCACAACCCTGTTGATCGACCCATTCATCACCGGCAATCCAAAATTCCCCGCAGGCTATGTGATGCCGGCGAAGGTGGATTACATCCTGCTGACCCACGGGCACGGAGACCACCTGGGCGACGCCGTGCAGTTGGCCACAAAATATGATGCCACGGTGGTCGCAGTCTACGAACTCGCCGCCTATGTTGCGGGCAAGGCCGGGGCCAAAATCATCGGCATGAACCTTGGCGGCTCGGTGAAGCTGGGCGACGTGACCGCCACCATGACCGATGCCAAACACTCGGCGGGCGCGCAGGATGACAAGGGCACGCACTACACGGGCGTTGCCGCGGGCTTTGTGCTCACTATCAATGGCGGCCCGGTGCTGTACCACGCCGGCGACACGGCGGTCTTCACGGACATGAAGCTGATTGAGGAGCTGTACCATCCCGATGTGGCCATGCTGCCGATCGGCGGGCATTACACGATGGGGCCGCGTGAGGCGGCGCTGGCTGTGAAATTCCTGAAACCGAAACTGGTGCTGCCCATCCACTACGGCACCTTTCCACCGCTCGTGGGAAGACCTGAAGAGTTGCAGGCCCTGGTGCCCGGTGTGGAAGTGGTGAAGATGGAGCCGGGCGAAAATTTGTAGTTGGTTTGCAGGGATAAAAAAACTCCCGCCGGGCATTTTACCGGGCGGGAGTTTTTGTTGTTCTGAGTTAACGGGTCTTCATGACTTCTTCAACCGTGACCGGGTCGAGGAAGGGCATGTTGGCGCGCAGCTTTTTGCCGACCTCCTCAATTTGCAGCTTGGACTCGGCATCGCGGAAGGCTTGGAACTCCTTGCGCCCGGAGTTCTGGTCGTTGATGAACCTCTTGGCAAAGGTCCCGTCCTGAATGTCGGTGAGGATCGCCTTCATCGCCTTGCGGCTCTCTTCGTTGATCACGCGCGGGCCGCTGACGTAGTCGCCCCACTCGGCCGTGTCCGAAACCGAGTAGCGCATGTAGGCGAGCCCGCCGCGATAAATCAAATCGACGATGAGCTTGAGTTCGTGCAAGACCTCGAAGTAGGCGATCTCCGGTTGGTAGCCCGCATCCACAAGTGTCTGGAAGCCGGCTTTGATCAGCGAGCTTACGCCTCCGCAGAGCACAGCCTGCTCGCCGAAGAGGTCGGTCTCGGTCTCCTCGGTGAATGTGGTTTCGTGCACGCCGGCGCGGGTGTTTCCGATTCCCTTCGAGTAGCTGAGCGCCAGCTTGTGCGCGTTGCCGGTGGCATCCTGATGCACGGCGATAAGGCCGGGCACACCGCCGCCCTCCTGGAATACCTCGCGCACGCGGTGGCCGGGGGCCTTGGGTGCGGCGAGCGCCACGTCGATGTCCTTCGCCGGGACGATGGTTCCATAGCGGATGTTGAAGCCATGCGCAAACATCAGCAGCTTGCCGGCGGTAAGGTTGGGCGCAATTTCATCGGCGTAGAGCTTGGCCTGCGACTGGTCTGGGGTGAGAATCATGACCACGTCGGCCCATTTGGTGACCTCGGCAGGCGTGGCCACCTCAAGGCCGGCTTTCTCGGCCTTGGCGCGCGACTTGGAACCGGCCGCAAGGCCGACCTTCACTTGTACGCCCGAGTCCTTGAGGTTGAGGGCGTGCGCGTGGCCCTGCGAGCCGTAGCCGATGATGGCAACTTTTTTCTGCTGGATGAGGCTGAGGTCCGCATCCTTGTCATAGTACGTCTTTGCCATGGTTTTTTCCTTTTCTGGGTTTGAATGGTGTGCGGTTGGTGAGCCCGCGTTGAACCTGGTTCAGCTTGCCTGTGGCTGGTTGGCGAGGCCCACGCGCATGGCGTGCTCCACGCTGCTGGTGTGCTGCCCGCGCCGCATCGTCATCTTGCCGCTGCGGCAGGTCTCGAGCACGCAGTTTTCCTCTTCATTCAACACTTCAATGAGGCCTTCAATCTTGCTTTCGACGCCGGTGATTTCGATCATCAGCGATTCGGGCGCGAGATCGACAATGCGCGCGCGGAAGACCTCGGCCAGCTCAAAGACGCGGGACCGGGTGACCGGCGTGACGCGGACCTTGATGAGGGCAAGCTCGCGCGTGACCGCGGGCGACTTGGCGACGTC